>CAMKAA010000009.1 GCA_946410365.1 uncultured Lachnospiraceae bacterium
GTGAGTGCTGCGAAGCCTGCTGCGTCGTTGACTGCGAGCTCAGCGAGCATCTTGCGGTTGATGTCAACGCCTGCGACCTTGAGGCCGTGCATCATCTGGCTGTAGCTGATGCCGTTCATTCTTGCTGCAGCGTTGATACGAACGATCCAAAGGGATCTCATCTCTCTCTTCTTCTGCTTTCTGCCTGCGAATGCAGATGTAAGAGCACGCATAACGGACTGCTTGGCAATTCTATACTGCTTGGACCTGGCTCCTCTGTAGCCCTTGGCAAGCTTTAATACTCTGTTGTGTTTCTTTCTCGCATTAAGAGCGCCTTTAATTCTGGCCATTTTATCTATCCTCCATTATATGTAAGGCACAATTACAATTGTGCGTTTCTTCTTAATTCGAATCCGTTCTTCATGCACCTGTCTTAATTACAGATAAGGCATGATCTTCTTCATTGTCTTGATGTTGGTAGCGTCCGCCAGAGTAGGCTTTCTGAGGTTTCTCTTCCTCTTTGTGGACTTCTTGGTCAGGATGTGGCGCTTATTGGCTTTAAATCTCATAAGTTTGCCGGAGCCTGTCAGTTTGAAGCGCTTTGCAGCAGCTCTCTTAGTTTTCATCTTGGGCATTCTATTTACCTCCTTTGCCAAACGTGGATCATCATCCACCTCCGGATCACGCTTTTGTCATGTCCGGAAAATGTCTGCGGCGTTACGGTCACAGACTTCTGAGTGAAAGTCCATAGCCTTTCACTGTTGATTGCGGTTCTGTTTCTGTCATAAAACCCCCTGACAGAACTCTATTCAAACCGGCCGCAAATAGCGCGCAGCCATCTTACAGTCCCGGAACCTGCCCGGACTTAAGATCACTGCTTCTTGCCGGCAAGAAACATGGTAAGGCTTCGTCCCTCTACCTTCGGGGTCTTGTCAACCATAGCGCAGTCCTTAAGCGCATCCGCGAAATCCGTGAGGATATGCGCGCTCTGCTGCATATGGGCCATTTCACGTCCGCGGAAACGGAGTGTCACCTTCACGCGGTCGCCCTTTGTGAGGAACTTCCTCGCAGCGTTGATCTTGGTCTGAAGATCGTTGGTGTCGATGTTGGGAGACATGCGGATCTCCTTGATCTCGACAGTGTGCTGCTTCTTCTTGGCATCCTTCTCTTTTCTGGTCTTTTCATACTTGTACTTGCCGTAATCGATGATCTTGCACACCGGAGGCTTGGCACCGGGAGAGATCTTGACCAGATCAAGTTCAGCCTCTTCAGCCAGTTTTCTCGCTTCGAGAGCGGACATGATGCCGAGCATCTCGCCATCGGGGCCGATCACTCGAACTTCTCTGTCGCGAATTTGTTCATTGATGAATAAATTGTCGTTAGTGTTTCTGATTGTAGTACCCTCCACAACTTAAGACAAAAGAAAACAGCGGCACAACCTGTACCGCTGTCAACAAATCCTGATTCTCAGCGCAGCTCATTTCTCCATAAACCAGCTGCCGGATCAAAGATTGGTATTAACCGCAAAAGCTTTCGCCGTTGGGTGAGAGCGGTAACTCTTCTTTTTTGTACCAATAACGTGTTTTTCACGTACCAAAATACAATATCACTCAGTCCGCTTACTGTCAAGCGGTAAGTTTGATTTTTCTGCCAAAACAGTGACTGTCTTACCGGTCAGTGAATTTACCTATGCACCAGCTGAAGATCCACAGAAAGATTGGCACTGCAATTGTCATTCCCAAACTGAAGCGGAACAATCTGCCTGAGCCTCCCGTTCCGATCAGGGCGCTCACAAAAGTAAGAATATATAGTCCCACTAAAAGGACGATACCGATCACGGCTGCCACTCTCTTCGCGGTCCAGGGCGCCTTTTCCGGTGCATTCCCGTTTTCAGCGTTCCCGTTTTCTGAAATGTTGCTCATTAAGATTCCTCCAATAGCGCCCTCAGATCTGACGCCGCCTGCTCATGGTCCCTGACCTGAATTGTCCGGATCCCGAATTTCCTCGCCGCGGCGAGGTTGTCCTCCAGATCATCCAGGAACACACATTTTAAGGGATCCAGATCGTACTTGTCGATCAGAATCTGATAGAAAGCCGGATCAGGCTTTATCACATGGTAATCGCAGGACAGAAGTCCTCCGTCCATGTAAGGAAGAAAGTCCATCGCGTCCTCATTGTCCCTGGCCACTTTCATGGAATAATTGGACAGGTACAGGACTCTTCTTCCGCTCTCCCTGATCTCCCTGATCCACGGGATCGATGTCTGAAGTCTGTATACAACGCCGTGGATATTCTTCATGCAGGCCCGGATCTCCTGTTCCAGTTCCGGCGTATCCTGCACAAACCGGTCGATCACTTCCTCGTCACTCAGGAGCCCTATGTCGAACTCTTTCCAGTTCGGATTTTTGACCGTACTGTCCAGGAGTCTCTGGCACATCTCGGGAGAATATCCGAACTGCTCAAAAAAGTGTATTCTGCCAAGTCCGACCAGGACGCCGCCAATATCAAAAATTACTGTATTGATCTTCATAATATCACATCTTGCTGAGCGCGGGATTCGCGGTAAATAATGTCTTCTCTTCCGGGTCCGTTGGAGACCATTGTGATCGGATATCCGATCTGCTGCTCTATAAACTCAATATAGTTTCTGCAGTTCTCCGGAAGATCTTCGTACTTCCTGATACCCCTGATGTCGCATTTCCATCCGGGGAGTTTCTTCCACACCGGTTTCGCTTTTTTGAGCATATGCGTGACAGGGAATTCTGTAGTCTCCTCCCCGTCGATCTCATAGGCGACGCACACCGGTATCTCGTCAAGATACCCCAGAACGTCGAGCACAGTGAACGCTACATCTGTGGCGCCCTGCAGGCGGCATCCGTATTTGGAGGCAACGCAGTCATACCAGCCGACTCTTCTGGGTCTTCCTGTGGTAGCACCGTACTCGCCGCCGTCTCCGCCTCTTCTGCGGAGTTCCTCAGCTTCGCTCCCGAAGATCTCGGAAGTGAATTCTCCCGCACCTACTGCGGAAGAATAGGCTTTATTGACGACCACGATCTTCTCAATAGCGTAGGGCGGAATTCCCGCGCCGATCGCGCCGTAAGCAGCCAGAGTGCTGGAAGAGGTGACCATGGGATAGATACCGTGGTCAGGATCCTTCATAGTGCCGAGCTGGCCCTCAAGAAGGATCGTCTTTCCCTCTTTGATGGCCTTTTCCAGGTACTCGGCGACATTGCCCACATAGGGAGCGATCATGTCGCGGTACTCCAGAAGCGTCTTAAGAAGCGCCTTCTGATCGATGGGATCTTTGTGATAGAGATTGACCAGAAGGATGTCTTTTTTGACACAGACATCCGCGATCTTCTCCGCAAGGACACTCTCCTCATCAAACAGCTCGTTGACCTGGAACCCGATCTTGGCATATTTATCGGAATAGAAAGGCGCGATGCCTGACTTGGTGGAGCCGAAAGATTTTCCTGCCAGTCTCTCCTCCTCGAGCTGGTCGAAGAGAATATGATAAGGCATCACGATCTGGCACCGGTCTGAGATCATCAGCTGCGGCGCCGGGACCCCTTTTTTGGTGATCTCCTGAACCTCTTTAAAGAGAAGCGGCACGTTCAGCGCGACTCCGTTTCCAATAATATTCATCACATCCTGATGAAAAACTCCGGACGGCAGTGTGTGGAGCGCGAATTTGCCGTACTGATTGACGATCGTGTGTCCCGCGTTGGCGCCGCCCTGAAAACGGATCACGACGTCAGCGGTATCAGCCAGCATATCCGTGATCTTGCCTTTTCCCTCGTCGCCCCAGTTCGCGCCTACGACAGCTTTAACCATATCTTCCTCCTTTGGCCGGCAGAACACAATCCATCTGCCTTTATTGCAAATTGCCGGTATCGCTCTGTTTTGATCAGACGTTGATCTCGGCCTTTTCTCCGAGAATATCTCTGTTTGCGTCCAGCAAAGGCCTGATCACATCCCTGAGAAATCTTTCCACCTGATGAGGCGCACACCCGATATAGCGGGAGGGCTCCATAGATTTCTGAAGTTCTTCGATACTCATATGGAAGGCAGGATCTGCAGCGATCAGTTCGAGCAGGTTGTTTTCCTTGCCCTCTTCCTTTACACGTCTTCCGGCTTCCATGGACAGTTCGCGGATCCTCTCGTGAAGTTCCTGTCTGTCTCCGCCCGCCTTTACGGCGTCCATCATGATGTTCTCCGTCGCCATAAAAGGAAGTTCCGACATCAGGCGCTTTTCGATCACCTTGGGATATACCTTGAGGCCGTCCGTGACATTCAGGCACAGGTCGAGTACACCGTCGATGGCAAGAAATCCTTCCGGAACGGAAAGCCTCTTATTGGCAGAGTCATCGAGCGTCCTCTCAAACCATTGCGTGCCCGCTGTGACCGCGGGATTTAAGACGTCGATCATTACGTATCTGGAAAGGGAACAGATCCTCTCACTGCGCATGGGATTTCTCTTGTATGCCATGGCGCTGGATCCGATCTGGCTCTTCTCGAAGGGCTCCTCAACTTCCTTGAGGTGCTGAAGCAGCCGGATGTCCGTTCCAAGCTTCATTGCTGCTGAAGCGACGATTCCCAGCGCATTTAAGACGATCGTATCCACAAGTCTGGGATAGGTCTGGCCGGATACGGGAACACAGCCGTCAAATCCCATCTTCTCGGCGATCATGGGATCAAGGCGGTCCACTTTGTCGAGGTCCCCGTCAAACAATTCGAGGAAGGAGGCCTGGGTGCCGGTAGTTCCTTTGCTGCCCAGGAGCTTCAGGTTTCCCATTACATGCTCTACCTCGCCCAGAGCCAGATAGAATTCCTGCATCCAGAGAGTCGCTCTTTTGCCCACTGTTGTAGGCTGTGCAGGCTGGAAATGTGTAAATCCCAGGGTGGGGAGGCTCTTGTACTCGTCAGCGAACCTGGCCAGTTCCGCCAAAACATTGATCAGTTTACGGCGCACAAGCCTCAGCGCTTCTCTCATGATGATGACATCTGTGTTGTCTCCGACATAGCAGCTTGTCGCGCCGAGGTGGATGATGCCCTTCGCCTTGGGGCACTGCAGTCCGTATGCATAGACATGGCTCATGACATCGTGGCGGACCACTTTTTCTCTGGCTTTAGCTTCTTCATAGTTAATGTCTTCCGCATGGGCTTTGAGTTCGGCGATCTGCTCGTCGGTGATGGGCAGGCCCAGCTCCTGTTCCGTCTCAGCCAGAGCGATCCACAGTTTCCTCCAGGTCCTGAATTTCATATCCGGAGAAAAGATGTACTGCATCTCTTTGCTCGCATATCTCTCAGAGAGCGGGCTTACATATCTGTCATTGGCCATTCCTGGTTTCCTTTCTAGAACTGATCAAAAATCCGTAAGGCATTTTACGCCTTATTCAACAACGTAATACAGTATAACAATATTTTTCCCGATTTCAATAAAAGGATTGTTCAGGATCCTGCTCAGGTCCTTAATTTCCTAGAAAGAGGGCGCGTTGTCCTCCCTGAAGCGGTCCCGCAGTTCGCGGACCCTCTGTTGGGCATAATTGTCGAAAGATCTGGCTTGTCCGTTCCGGAGGTAGACCTGCATGCGCTTGCTCTGACGGCCGGCCGTTCCGTTCTTCCACTCCTTTTCCGCCATGGCGGCGGCATTGTCCAGCTCCCCGGCAGGCTCCTCCAGTTCCGGATGTTCCTCTATGAAAGCTCTGTACTCCTCTTCAGGGATCGAAAAGCGCAGAGCCGCCAGATATCTGATACAATTCTGTCTGCTCCCGGACAGCCTCCATGCTTTTCCGTAACAATCCGCTGCCTCTGCATAGCGGAAGCCCTGTGCATAGAGAAGTCCCTTCTCTGCCCAGATCCTGCCTCTCATTTCCCTCTCGAGTTCAGGAAGTTCCGCCTCGATCCCGTCCATCAGCTCGATGGCCTGAGTGATATGTCCTCTGGAGGCCGCGAACTTCGCTTCGCTCAGTCTCCTGTGGAATGGCTCCATTCCTTTTCCGGATGAGATCGACGCCCGGATCCTCTCTATTTCGGCCGTGCTCTGATACCCCACATACAGAAGGAGTACAGAGGCAAAATCTTCGACCGCGCACCTTCCCCGCAGCAGTGACCGCAGCTGGGAAGCAAGTTCGGCGAGCCCGCAGGACTCCTCGAGCCACACTAAAAGCTCGTGGTCCATAAAATCCTCGTCGAGGAAAGAGGCGCACTGGGCTATGGAATAGCACAATTCCTCTACAGTATAGACATTCCGGTCTATGACCCTGATCCGGTAGGGCTTCTCCGCGATCCGCCCTGTTGTCAAAATACACCTACCCATAGATGTCTATCTCCTGTTCCCATTTCATTCCCGTAGAGGGAAAGATCTCTCCGAAACCCAGGTCTTCCGCTTCCAGTCTCATCCTGTCAGCAGATGCCATGCTGAGCCTGATCCTGAGTCTCGTCGCTGCCCTTGGCCTCTGCGGCATGTTTTCAAGTTTTACAGCGATCTCCCGCTCGTTCCCCCTGTCTACGGAAGTCTCCAAAAGGACGATCTCATCTCCGTCCTCGAGGAGGACATCGATCTGCGCGGCTGCATCGTACCACGCGGCGCCAGCGTCCAGCAGTGCCTGATAAACTGTCCTGCCCTTTTTGATGCACTCCATCCCGATGTTGCAGCGCAGCGCGTCCCTGCTCAGGTAGAAATACTTGTCTGCCTTGGAAGCAAGCCCGCAGGCCGCCATCGTGCTGTCCGCAGCGCCTTTGCTGTAAAGAGTATCTCCCTGAAACGCCCGCCGTCCCCGGCAGATCAGGTTCAGGGAATCTTTCATCCAACCGCCTGCCAGAGCTCTGCCCGTGAGATAGGCCGCGGAGAATTCTTTCTCCTGCATCAGTTCCCTCACTGCCGAAAAGAGCAGCCTGTCTTTCTGCGCGGCGTCCGCATCCGCCGGTATCTCCAGATGGCGTTCCTGCGGAAAGCACACAATAGGTCTTGTCTTCTTGTTAAAGGAAAGCGTGTAGAGCACCAGTTCCGAGTCAGACCATCCGTCCACCAGAAGAACCGACTGTCTGCGCTGCTCCTCGTCCTGCATGAGCACGTAATGATAGAAGGACTTGATATGCTCCTCATAGGCCACTTTGTCAAAGCCGGGGAAAAGCACCTCTGCGGCTTTCCTCAGGATCTCCGCATTTGTGCTGTCCATGTCAGTGGTCGTAAAGGTGATGGCCTCGATCTCCTCAAAGGTCACTTCTTTAGCCAGAAGGCTCATACAGGAGCCCAGAAAAGAGATCAGGATCTGCAGATTGCCGTTTTCTCCGTCCTCTCTCGCATTAGAGAGAAGATGTGTCAAAGGCTCCTTTCCGCGCTCAGCTGAAAAGTTCAGGGCATCGTTTCCGAAGTGCCACTTTCCGCTCTCAGGATCCTGAAAAGCTGCCGCCGGGATGTCAAACTCTTCGCCTCCCGCGACATAAGAAAAAGTATGGGGGTCCATCCCCGCTGTGAGCCTGCGCGTATTCAGATAGGAAATCTGACAGAAAGTATCCCCGATATCGATCCCCAGAAGGTATTTTTTTTCAGGTAGTCTGGTAAATAACATCGTTTTCCTCCTCCGCGCCGAACAGCACGGCTGTCAGATACTCTTTTTTCGTGTATTCGCTGAGCAGCTCTACCGTCTTTTCGCGCTCTCTGAGCGCTGCCGCTCTGGAGATGGCATCGATCTGCGCAAACCGGTCCGTCTGTGCCAGATCGATCCTCGCGTCCTGTCCTATAGTGCCGCTCTCCACGATATTCTTCTCCTCGGGATCGTCGGTGATAAAATAGTGCACCTGCTCGCCGTAGAACAGGAAGAAGGAACTCACATAGAATCCCCGCACCATTTCCTTCATCTCCCTTGCCATAAAGGGCTCCTGCCGGCCGCCTCTTTCCAGCGCGCAGTGAATGACCACATGGCCCCTTGCGCCTCTTACTCCCGCAGGATTGTGGTACTCGATCATGGTTTCCCGGTCATAGAGCCTGAGCCCGGGTCCCGCTCCGGCAAACTGCCGGTAGAAAGGAAAAACGATCTCCTCCCTCAGAAGGGAAGTCATAAACCTCTTTGCCGTGGCTGCTTCGTCCTCTGTGAAGTTGTCTGTTCTGTCAGCCAGTGTCTTGAGAAATGCCAGCCTGCAGATCGCGGGGAGCGCATGGCCTTCCCGGTCCGCCGTTGTGATCAGTCTCATGATATCGGGGCTCATCGCATGCCACTCAGCAAAGACATAGTGGCAGTACTGGGAAATGCCGGCCGCCGCCAGTACTCTGTGAGTATCTCCTTTTCCGTACTGTCGTAAAAGAAGTTCTTCCTGATTGGCAGCCATTTCCCCGCTGAAGAGCATCTGGGACAAAAGTCTGTCCTCTGCCGCAGTAATGAGCGGGTCCTCGTCGTCCTCCGCAAATTCCAGGATCGTATCTCTCACCCGCAGAAGATCTTCTGTCAATCCGTCAAAACTTTTCAGGATCAGTGCCAGAACATCGCCCCTGTGATCTCCGCGCTCGAAAGCCGCCCAGGCTATCTTTCCCGCCTGTTCCAGCTTCTGTCCATCCTCCTGCGCGTTCGAAGCCGCTCCCAGAGCCACATCCGACAGAAGTTCCGCAGGGCAGTGATCCGTGCCGCCGGCCGCGAGCCATTCTGCCGCTTCGATGTACATTCCGCAACGGGCCATGATGCCGATGGTCCTGACGCGGTCGTCAGGACTCAGTTCGCCGGGCTCCAAAGTACCCGCCATTCCCCGCAGTTTCTCCTGGTCTCCGGTCAGCTCGTAGTAGTCCATGAGCCTCAACTTGAGCCTTATCCTGTAAGAGGGCGCGATTCCCGCGGATCTCACCAGGATCTCACAGTACTGCAGCGTCTCATCCGTGACCTCGAAAGATTCCCCTGCCGCGCCCGAGATCTCCAGAGCGAAAGGCAGATCCGTCATCTCCTGCACCGAAACCTGATCCGGCGCCTGGACGGGATCCATCATCCTGTCACAGGTGTAAGGCACGCTGGCTGTATAGCGGTTGTGCTGTGCGTCTTCAAGAAAGATCCTGTTGTCCTCCCCGTAGATCGGGAGCACACAGTTTCCGTTCTCGATCGGATAAGTCCGCTCTTTGCTGCTCTGCGCATAGATCGTCACAGCTCTCTTCATATACAGATGTGTGGTCCGCAGATGCGAAAGATAAGAGAGCTTTGTCAGGTCCCCCGCGTTTTCAGGTCTTATCTGCGGATCCCTGAGCGCGGCTGTATAGAGCGCCGCAAGGTTGTCCGACATGCGGTGCTCTGAGATCTGCACTTCCAAAAAGCTCCGGATGTCATCCGCGCTCTGCCTGAAAACTTCCGGATAGCGCTCTCTGTTTTGGTACAGATATCTGTAAAAATACGCTCTGCTCCCATTCGAGAGCATACTTCCCCTGAAAGAATGTCTCATCACACTGTCCGGAATGACCCCCTCGTAATCTTCCGGCATAGACTGAAGGAAGCACTCGGAAAGCCTCATCAGGGACAGATCCTTGTCCACGGCTCTGGAATACCAGACAAAATATTCAGGTCCCGTCTTATTTCCCCTTATCAGCAAAGTGCAGATGCTCTTGAGGATCCGAGGCTGCATTGCGCGCATCCTCTCCTGCCCGTAAGCTGTCGTCAGGACACGATAAAGAGACCGCGAAAACTCCCTTCTGCGTTCTGTTCTTTCCAGTACGCTCTCCAGGGTCTGCGGATCCAGAAGCTCTTTCCTGATCGCATACAAAAGCACCTGCCTCTCAAAGGCATCTCCCCCGTACCTGCCAGTCCTGCGGTCCTCCTGAAGGCTCAGATAGGCCGGATCCGCATGGATCATGTCCCAGGCTTCCAGATACAGAATCGGGCTTCTGCTGCCGTTCGTATACTGTTTTTTCAGGAAATTCCAGCGCGCCGGAAGCCCGGGCGCGTATTCGGGAAGCAGCTGCATCATCATCCAGGAGATCCTCCAATCCGAAGGATTCCTTCTGTATCGCTCCCTGAGGATTCTGCCCACTCTGGGCGTGATCACATCCGCGTCATTGTAAGCCAGCGCGGTCAGAAACTGCCTGTAGCAGTACTCGATATCAGACTCGCCTTTGTACTGGCTGTACCCCATTTCCAACACTTCTCCCGGTGCGACACCCGCAAGCTTTCTCCGTATACTCTCCAGTTCCGTGACTGCCTGGTGGATCCGGTTCTCCATAAGAAAGATCTGCGCGGCGTAAAGTCTGGGCAGAATGCTGTCTCTTCGCAGAAACGACAATCTTTTGACCAGCTCGTCAGCCTGTCTGAGCCACTCTCCGTCGTTGATCCCGCTCTCAAGTCCCTGTGCCTGCCTGGCCCATCCCGTGTGCAGCCGCTCATAGTGGCGCATCATTTCTATGAGAGCCCTTCTGCTCTCCCTTTCCTGCCTCGCTCTTGCGTCGCTCCTTCTCCTGTAAATGATCTCCACCGGGATCTGGATCTCCTGATAGGGCGACCTCAGAATGATCCTCCCGAAATTGCGTCCCGCGTGAAGCCTGTGTTTCTCCACCTTATAGGTGAAAACACATGTATCTCCTATGAAGTCTCCCCCTTCGAGGACTGATGTTGCCGGCGTCAGAAAAGAGCCGGACATACTCACTCTCAGTTTCGTATAGCCCCATCCCCGCCTTCGTACCGCAATTCGGTACTCCGAGTTTCCGGGCTCCCTGCCGGAGCTTCCGATCTCCAGGATCTCGGTCCTTATCTCTTTTATATCCGTGAGGAACTCAACCGGATCCTTCCCGCATGTAGCGATCAGGAACTCCTCCACATTCTGCTCGTTTCCAGGATACTGCGAGAGCCCTCTGTACAGCATTCTCTCTTCTTCCGTGACCAGTGACTGCGCAAAATCCTTTCTGTAAAAGAGTTTCACAGCGCTTCCCCAGTCCTCGTCGGCCAGCGACAAAAACCTCTCAGCCGCAGAATTCCTGTTCGGGATCTCCTGCAGTTCTCTTCCCGCCACCTGCGGTGTCACAGCCTCAGCCCTGAAGGGTATCCTGTACTCGCCGCAGTTGGACACGATCCCGATCGTCCCCTCACAGACATCTCCCTCCGTAAGAGTACCGGCGTCAAAACGCCAGCTGATCCTGTCCGGATTCTCCGCAAAGCTGTCCCGCCTGAGCTGCATGTGGAAGTTGTCCGATGTCATAAATCCCGTCACTGCGGCTCCCGGCGCTCCGGCTACCACAAACTGTCCCTCCGTGACTGCGCCGGGCATCACAGTAAAGTTTATCTTCTCCGGTGTGATGCTCAGCCCCTTGTCCGAAATATTATATTCCTCGTCAGCCATATTGGCGGCTGTGTACAACTCTCGATATCCCATAGTCTTATGCTCCGAACCACATAGTTTCCCAATATACAAGCATTATAGCATGGAATTCCTTTGAACAGTATAATCGAGGATAGGTATACCCTTTCATTCACTCCTATTTCAAGGACGGGGAAGATTCATTTGAAGAGCGGGAGCATATACCCCGTCATGCACTCCGGTTTCACGGATGGGGAAATTGGTTTAATTGAAAGAGCTGGCACGAAAGTGCCATCTCTTGTTGTCTATTGTGTTTCCCCATCCGTGAAAAGTCGTTTATGACGGGGTATATGCTCCCGCTCAGTAATGTATTTCCCCGTTCTTGAAAAGTCGTTAATGAAGGTTATACGCTCCAGCATGACTTCTTCTCCAAGGTTGTAGAAAGGATTTGATGAGTGTAGACGGTTGTCAGTTATTTATTTCGGTTCAGAAGCCTTATCTTTAAAAGATTTATTACATTTAAAATTGACATTCTGTATTGATAAGTTTTGGATTTAATATTTCCACTTCCGTCCGCCAGCCCTGACAGCCGGCATCTGCGCGATGTGCCGTCCCCGGCGACGGGAACTCAGGGATATCAGACCCAGGCATACCTTCCCGTCGGAACAAGCGATTGTATCGCGCATCAGCCGTCTGTCAAGGCTAAGCCGCTTCGCGGTGGCTGGTTTTGTTCCCGGTGAAAAGATGCCGGCTCAGGTAATCTAGGGATATCCTTTTGTGAAATCAAAGGGTTTCGTTGCAGCCTAGCCTTAAACAAGGGCCGGGCAGAAGTAGTTTATGCAAAACCTGTCCTTCAGTTGCTGTAACAGAGGCCTTAGAGCCACCTCTAGGGGCTCGGTTTGGTCATACATGGAGAA
>CAMKAA010000010.1 GCA_946410365.1 uncultured Lachnospiraceae bacterium
GAAGACACAGACTGGGGCGACAGATCCTATGACCGCGACTATAACCCTGAACTTCCTGTCATCCGCGGCGTAGTGGACAGATATCTCTTCCGCGAATTTTCCGCCAAGAAGGCATTCGTCTCGCAGAGAGTAGAAGCCTTGGACAGAGAAGTGAACGCGGCAGGCGCTCAGGGCGTGATCTTCTACACCAACCAGTACGATGAAGTCGCTACTTGGGATATGCCCAAACAGAGAAAGAGCCTCGAGTCCCGGGGGATCAGGCATATCACTTTCGGCCGTATGCAGTGGCCGGTCTCCAAAAATGAGGGCCTCGACGAGAAACTCGCCGCATTTGCCCGGGAGATGAAAGGGGGTGCGCAGTAATGGCAGAGGAAAAGAAAACAACCGCTTCGAAATCAGCAGTTGTCAAAAAGCTCAAAGCCACTAAAGCGGCCAGTGTCTATCAGAAACAGTGGTTTTTTGGCATGAAGGAGCGCGTGGAGAGAGAAGGCGGAGACTTTGCCGTTCTCAACGCGGATGTCCCTATGGAAATCTTCCGCGCAATGGATATTCCCTTTGTAGTAAACCAGTGGTGGGCTGCGATCTGCGGCGCCAAGAGAATGACGCGCAAGTATTTCGGTCTCATGCAGGAAAACGGCTACCGCCCTGACCTCAACAGCTATGACGCGCAGGCCCTGGCAGAAAGCTTTGACCCGGACGACAAGAAAGTCGATGCCGAAGGTAATCCTATGGGACCCTGGGGCGGCCTTCCGACACCTACGATCTCCATCACTCGCCTGACCGGCGATGTGCAGAGCAAGATTTTCGGCCTGCTCGCCGAGAATTACGGCGCAGACCTCTATGTCATCGAGAACACCATCGCCCGCACAACTCCGCTCAACTGGTATGAGCTGGCGGCGGACCGCTGGGAGGAGATGTATGACACAGACCGTCTGGATCTGGCAGTTGAAGAGCTCAAGGAGCTTATCCGCTGGCTGGAGATGAAGACCGGCAAAATGATGGACATCAACAAACTGGAATATGTAATGAACCTCATCAACGAGCAGGAGGGCTATTACAAGAAGACAAGAGACCTGATCGCCTCCTGTCATCCGGTCCCGGTCACGGTTGTGGATACGATCAACGCGGTTATGCAGGCGCAGTGGCAGCGCGGCACTGAGTGGGCCGTCGAGCACGCAAAGAGCCTGTATGAAGAAGTAAAGGCTCTTGCGGACGCCGGTGTGGCAGCTGTGCCTAATGAGAAACTCCGCCTGATGTGGATCGGACGCGGAATGTGGCAGGATTTTGCCTTCTATCAGAGATTTGAAGAGAAATATGGCGCAGTCTTCATGTGGTCCATGTATCTGGCCATGGGAGCGGACGCTTACATCAGAAACAACGTGGAAGAGGACCCGCTCCGAGCGCTGGCGGCAAGATTTATCGGAATGGAGGACTTCCTCCACATGCCGCCGTGGAACAGCAGCTGGTTCATCCAGCAGGCGCAGCAGAATGACATTGACGGCGTAGTCTACATGATCCCCGACAATGATATTCAGGCAGTAGAGGGCAGCTATTTTATCAAAAAAGCGCTCGAAGACGCGGGTATCCCCGTACTTGCTTTCCATGGCGATCCTGTCAATCCCAGGAAGTGGAACGCTGATACCATGACATCCCTTGTAGACGAATTCATCGAGACCAGAGTCATCCCGGCTCACGAGAAGAAAGAGAGGTAATTCGATATGGCAAATAAACCGCTTTCAGGTTACAAAGTTCTTGATATGACACAGTTTGAGGCCGGCACAGTCTGCACAGAGACTCTTGCATGGCTCGGCGCGGAAGTCCTCAAGGTTGAGCGCCCTGTAAAAGGCGAGCTGGGCCGCTATTCCCAGGCGGAGCCCGGAATCGACTCCTATGGCTTCCTCGTCATGAACATGAACAAAAAATCGATCACCTGCAATGCTAAGAATCCTGAAGGTTTTAAGCTTCTTGAAGATCTTGTCAGAAAGTGCGATGTTGTCGTAGAGAACATGGGTCCCGGCTCCATGGACAAGCTCGGCCTGACTTATGAGCACTGCAAAGAGCTCAACCCCGGCATCATCTACGCTTCCCTCAAAGGATTTGCGCAGAACGGACCTTATAAGGATTATCCGGCATTTGATCCGATCGCAACACATACCGGCGTTATGGTTTCCGCTACCGGTCTTCCGGATCAGCCCATCAAGTGCGGCATCTCCGTAGCTGACTCCGGCACCGGCATCATGCTGGCCATGTCCATCATCACAGCACTCCTTCACAGAGAACGCTATGGCGTCGGCCAGAGAGTGGACTGCGCGATGCAGGACTTCATGATCGGTCTCTCCCGCAGCCAGTGGGAGCCCTATTACAACAACGGATGCGTTCCGAACCGCCGCGTGGCGAACGGAATGCCCCTCGAAGATGTCGCACCGTCCGACACTTATCCCTGCAAGCCTTTCGGCAAGAATGATTATGTGCACATCTACTGCAGCCGTCATCCCGGCTCCAAGCAGTGGGATAACCTCTGCGACGTGATCGGAAGACCTGACCTCAAGCAGGATGTGTGCCCTGAGATGGCAACGCCCCGCAGCCGTTTCGCCAACAGAGAAATCTGCGATAACGCCATCAAGGAATGGCTTGCGAATTACGACAAATTTACTGCTATGGACATCTTGTGCAAGGCAGACATTCCCGCAGGCGCGCTGCTGTCCGTAGATGATATCACCAATGATCCTCAGTACTACGCTGCGGACCGCAAGATGATGGTCGAGATCGAGCATCCTCAGCGCGGCAAGGTCAAACTTCCGGGCTTTGCGCCCAAGTTCTCCGAAGTGGAGATCGACTACCAGTGCTCCCCTGCGCTCGGCGGAGCCAACGAGGAGATCTATGGCGGATTGCTGGGCCTTTCAGCCGAAGAAATTGCACTGCTTAAAGAGCACAAGGCAATCTGATCAAATCAGCTTATTCATTTTTTCACCTTATATAACCGCGACGGCCGTTCACTGGCGGACAGCTGCCGCGGTTTTCCCCATATTTAACCGGAGATAGAAAATGGCCAGAAAAATAGGACGGGTCAGAATCGTAGAGGGCAGAGAGTTTTACGAAAGAGTATTGCAGATCATGATCCCTGTAGCTCTGCAATCCGCGATCAATATGGGCGTCAATATGCTGGACACCATGATGCTTGGAAGTTTCGGAGAGATCCAGCTCTCTGCCTCGAGTCTGGCGAACCAGTTTTACAATATTTTCTACATTGCAAATCTCGGGATCATCGGGGGATCCAGTGTACTTGCTTCCCAGTACTGGGGGGCAGGAGAGAAAGAGAATGCCCGGACGACGTTCAATATGGCGATCCGGCTGTCGATCCTGTTCTCTCTGATCTTTGCCCTGATCACCTGGTTCTTCCCGGGCGGTATCATGCGCCTTTATTCTACAGAGCCGGAAGTCATAGAACAGGGAATCCGCTATCTGCGGATCACGACATTTGTGTACCTGATCCACGGGACGAGCCTTGTGGCCGCGCAGCTGATGCGGTCTGTCGGCGTGGTCCGGCTGGGGCTTGTGGTCTCGATCGTCTCCTTTATAGTAAATATCGGCGCCAACTATACCTTTATCTTCGGAAAATTCGGAGCGCCGCGGATGGAGATCGCAGGAGCCGCGCTGGGCACGCTGATCGCGAGGACTTCCGAGTTCGCGGTCACATTCCTCTATATTTTCTTAATTGACAAAAAACTGCGGCTGCGGCCAGGCCACCTGCTGAAATCGCCGTCGGGACGGTTCTACGGGAACTTCTTCCGATTGGGAGCGCCGGTATTGCTCAGTGATTTTCTGCTGGGATTCGGCGGCAACATGATCTCCGTCGTTCTGGGCCACATGGGAGCAGTTGTTGTGGCCTCAAACGCGGTCTGCCAGGTAGTGGATCGTCTGGCAACCGTCGTGACTCAGGGAATCGGCAACGCGGCGGCGGTCATTACGGGGCAGACAGTCGGAGCAAAAGAATACGACAAGGCAATGGAACAGGGAGAGACTTTCTACTTTCTCAGTGTTGTGGTCGGGTGCGTTGCCGCGCTCTGCGTGTATTTCCTGGGCCCCCTTACTTTTAAGGTCTACAATCTCGAACCGGAGACGCTCGTCATGGCCAGACAGATCATGTGCGCCTACGCGGTGATCGCGCTCTTCGGGGCGATCCAAAGCGTCATGACAAAGGGTGTACTACGGGGCGGCGGAGACACTAAATTCCTGATGAAGGCGGACATATTGTTTTTGTGGATCGTGTCCGTTCCCTTAGGGGCGCTGGTCGGCCTTGTGCTGCATGGACCGGCCTGGCTTACGATCATCTGCCTGAGGATCGATTACATCATCAAATCTATATGGTGTATCGGGAGACTCCTCAGCGGTAAATGGATCCACAGATTTGAGTGAAGAAAGGAGCTTATATGGCAAAGTTTATTTCGGCGAGAGAAGCTGCGGACCTGATCCCGGACGGCGCGACAGTCGCGATCTCCGGAATGGGCCTTTCCGGATGGGCGGAAGAACTCGGATGCGCTGTCAGAGACAGATTTAAAGAGACCGGACATCCCAGGGACCTCCACCTCAAACAGGACAGCGCGATGGGCGACTGGGCTGTCGGACAGAATTTCATCGGATGGGACAGAAACAGAAGAGAAGTGCCGGATACAGAGCACGGTGCGCGCGGCTCAACGAGATTCGGTGAAGCGGGCCCGGGCCTTATCAGGAAGTGGACAAGCGCCCATGTCGGAAGCTCCTTCACACTCAACGCGCTGGCAGCCAAAAACGAACTGGAAAGTTACTGCCTTCCCCAGGGCGTCACCATCAATCTCTGGAGAGAGATCGCGGCGGGGCGTCCGGGCCTGATCACAAAAACCGGGCTGGGAACCTTTGTGGATCCCAGAGTGGAAGGCGGCAGAATGAATGAGGCTGCCAGGGACGAGATCGTAAAGCTGATCGAGTTTAATGGAGAGGAATATCTCTTCTATCCCGCTTTTAAGTGCGACGTCGCGCTTCTCCGCGGCACGATCGCGGATGAGAACGGCAATATTTCCTTCCGCCATGAAAGCGTCGTCAACGAGGGTCTCGCTATCGCGACGGCCACAAAGAACTGCGGCGGCATCGTGATCGTGCAGGTGGAATACCTTGCCAAAAAAGAGTCGCTCGATCCCAAAGAAGTCAAGATCCCGGGCGTTCTCGTAGACTATGTGGTCCAGGCTAAGGATCCCATGTCCTGCTGGCAGTCCGAAGGCGTTTACTGGGAGCCCTCCTTCTCCGGACAGATCAGAAAACCTCTCAACGCGATCGAGCCGCTCCCCATGGACGAAAGAAAAGTAATCTGCAGGCGCTGCGCGATGGAACTTAAGAAGGGGAGCCTGATCAATCTCGGAGTCGGCGTTCCAGCGGATGTGGCCAAGGTCATCGCGGAAGAGGGGCTGATCGAATACGTGACGATGAGCACAGAGAGCGGCATGGTCGGAGGCGTTCCTTCGGCGCTGCCCAATTTCGGAAGCGCTTATAACCCGGAGAGCATTATCACGCCCCACGAGATGTTCGACCTGATCGACGGCGGCGGACTTGACGCCACCTGCCTGGGAATCGGCGAGGTAGATGAGGACGGAAACAACAATGTGAGCCGTATGGGCAAGCGCAGGATCGGACCCGGAGGATTTATCGATATTACGGCCAAGACTCCCAAGGTCATTTTTGCCGGAACACTGACCGGCAAAGCCGAGGTCCGTACAGGCGACGGGAAGATGACGGTAGTGAAGGAAGGAACTTTCCACAAGTTCGTCAAGAAGGTGGGACAGATCACCTTTGCCGGACAATATGCTCCCGAGTCCCAGGAAGTCCTGTATGTGACGGAGCGTGCAGTGTTCAAGCTGATCGACCACAAAGTGACCCTGATCGAGATCGCGCCCGGCATCGACCTGCAGACAGAAGTCCTGGACCAGATGGACTTTGTACCCGCCATATCGCCGGATCTCAAGGTCATGGACGAGGGAATCTTCCGCGAGAAGTGGGGCGAGCTCGAAAAATATATGTAAGAAAGCAGCACTGCCGTTTTAGCAGCCCGCAGATGCGCTCTCAATAATGAAACAGTGAATAGTTTTGGCAGAGCTTGTGTTTTGCCAAAACTATTTTTCATTTCTGCTTTAACGTGTTAAAATTTCGGGCAGGAACAGTATGATCAGTCAATATGGTCTCGCAGGCCATTAAAGAGAAGGAGAAAGTGCGCATGTTTCGAAAAATGCTTCGCTTTAAACAACAGATTTCTCAGGAGGAATGTATTGAGATCCTGAAAGAAGAGCCGCGAGGCGTGTTGTCCGTGCTCGGAGATGACGATTATCCCTACGGCATGCCGATCAATCACTTTTATTGTGAAGAAGATGGCAAACTATATTTTCACACCGGGATGAAGGGACACAGGAATGATGCGATCCGGCGCCATGACAAAGTGTCTTTCTGCGTCTATGACAGCGGATACCGCAGGGAAGGCGAGTGGGCGCTGAACATCCGCAGCGTGATCGTGTTCGGGCGCGTTGAGATCATTGAGGACCGGGACAAAATATATGAGATCGCAAGGAAACTCAGCCACAAATTTCCATGCGATGAGGAGTACATAGAAAAGGAGATCCGGAATGCGGGTCCCCGAACTTTTATGTTCGCTCTGGTGCCGGAACATATGACCGGGAAACTGGTGAATGAGGCCTGAGCGGGGTTTTTTTGCACTTGTCGTAATGATGTCCGGCAGTATCCGTGTTTTTAAACAGAGGCGCACTTTGTTTTACTGTTTTCTGCGTGTATAATAGCAGAGTGATCCCCGGGCGGCGACAGGCTTGAAAGCCCGGAAAGTGCAGCACAAAAATGAGGACGGAATGAAAAACAGATATATACAGACAGCCATTGTTCTGGGCGCGGCAGCAGGACTTCTGATCCTGTTGTTCTTTGCCGTAAAGACAAAGAAGCTCCGGATCAACAGATGGATCGTCTCGGACAGAGATGTCATCGGCGTGGATATATCCGAGTATCAGGCGGACGTAGACATGTCCGTACTGATGGAGCAGGGTATTGAGTTTATTTATATAAAGGCTACGGAAGGCAGCGGACACGTAGACAGCAGGTTTGCCGAAAACTGGGAAAACGCGCAGGATTGCGGACTTCCCGCGGGAGCTTACCACTTTTTCTCTTTTGACAGTCCGGGACAGATGCAGGCGGACAATTACATACGGGCAGTTGGAGACCTGGGGGACAAACTAATCCCTGCGGTCGACGTGGAGTACTACGGCGACAAAAAAGAGAATCCCCCTGCAAAGGAGGATGTGGTCCGGGAACTCAGCGCGTTTTTGGATGCGCTTGAGAAGGAATATCAAGTAAAGCCGCTGATCTATTGTTCGGGGGATGTATATGAGAAATACATCCTGAAAGATTTTCGTGAGTATCCCAGATGGGTGAGAAGCATTTACTACCCGGTCACCTTCGAGGCGGGAGGAAACTGGGTTGTCTGGCAGTACTGCGATACAGCAGAGCTGGAGGGATATGTGGGGGGCGAACGCTGTATTGACCTCAATGTCCTGAACCGGGGACGGAGTCTTGAGGACCTGAAGACCGGGCGGCAGCAGAGATAAAAAACGGTATTTAGGAGGAACGGGAAAATGGTTTACAATAATATCCTCGAGGCAATCGGGAATACGCCGGTGATCAGACTTAACAGAATGCCTGAGGAGGGCAGCGCTCAGGTGCTGGTCAAGATGGAGGCACTGAATGTGGGCGGATCCATTAAGACAAGGACAGCGATGAATATGATCGAGCAGGCGGAAAAAGACGGCCTGATCGGAAAGGATACGATCATTGTAGAGCCTACGAGCGGCAACCAGGGCATCGGACTCGCTCTGGTAGGCGCAGTAAAAGGATATAAGACGGTCATAATCATGCCGGATTCCGTAAGCGAGGAGCGCAGGAAGCTGGTGCGTCAGTACGGAGCTGAAGTGGTTCTGATCCACGACGCGGGCGATATCGGCGCCTGCATTGATGAGTGCCTTAAGACGGCGCTTCGGATGAGAGATGAGGATCCCAGAGTGTTCGTTCCGCAGCAGTTTGAAAATCCGAACAATACACTCACTCATAAGAAGTACACCGCGCTGGAGATCATGGCCCAGGTGGCAGGTCCGATCGACGGCTTCTGCTCCGGGATCGGCACAGGCGGAACGATCACAGGGATCGGAGAGGTGTTAAAGGCTCAGTATCCCGATATCGAGATCTGGGCAGCTGAGCCCGAGAATGCGGCGATCCTGGCAGGCGGCACCGTGGGAACGCATATGCAGATGGGAATCGGCGATGGGATCATCCCCGATATCCTCAACACGGAGATCTATGACAATATCTATATAGTGACGGATGAGGAAGCGCTTGAGACTTCCAAGCGTCTTGCGAGAGAAGAAGGTCTTATGGTCGGAATCTCCGCGGGAACCAATGTCGCGGCGGCACTCAAACTGGCGAAAAAACTGGGGAAAGGGAAGACTGTGGTCACAGTCCTGCCTGACACCGCAGAGCGCTACTTTTCCACGCCCCTGTTCGCCGAGTAAGCATATTTGCAGGAAATTATGATATACTTGTGACGGAATATCATTGAATCAAACCCAGTTTTCAGTGATCTGAAAGAGAAATCCTTTCCTTAATAATTGTGTTGACAGGGAGGTAAGAGAAATGGCAGACAACAGACCGCGCGGCAGAAAGAGAAATGTGACCGGAGGGGGCTCCGGCGTTAACCTTCGTGGTGACGGGCTCGGAACAGGTCCTGTGGGATCGGGCACTTCCGGAAGAGGAAGCTCGGGCTCGGGACAGAGAAACGGCAGGGGGATGGGCGGACTTCCGCTGATCGTCCTGATCATCATTGCGCTGCTGGGCGGCGGCGGTTCCCTCGGAGGGCTGTTGGGAGGCGGAAGCGGCAGCAGCGGCGGAAGCAGCGGCAGCTATACTCCTACGGGAAATAACTGGAACGTGCAGGAGGATTACACCGCAAGTTCCGGAGACAGCAATTTCAATTTCTATAACAGTTCCTACAGCGGGAATGGCTCGCTCTCTACAGGCTGGACGGACGAGAATGCGTCTCAGACCAGCCTTGACACGGAAGTGGCGTCCGGATCGAGAGAGAAATTTACGAAGATCAAAGGCGGCGGGAATGACACGGTTACGATCATGGTCTATCTGTGCGGCACGGATCTGGAATCCAGAAGCGGCATGGGGACTTCGGACCTGCAGGAGATGGCGGCCGCCAATATTGGCAGCAAGGTAAATCTTCTGGTCTATACGGGCGGCTGCAGCAGCTGGCGCAACAACATTGTCAGCAGCAGGGTGAACCAGGTCTATCAGGTTATGGAAGGCGGCGTGAAGTGCCTTATCAAGGACGCGGGCACGGCATCCATGACGAACCCGGACAACCTCGCCGGTTACATTCAGTGGTCCGCGAAGAATTTCCCCGCAGACCGGTATGAGCTGATCCTGTGGGATCACGGCAGCGGCTCTGTCAGCGGCTATGGCTACGACGAGAAGAATAAGAGCAGCGGCTCCATGACGCTGTCCGGGATCCAGAGTGCTCTGGAAAAGGGCGGAGTCAAATTCGACTTTATCGGATTCGACGCATGTCTCATGGCAACGACGGAAACTGCTCTGATGCTGAGCAATTACGCGGACTACATGGTTGCGTCGGAAGAGACGGAACCCGGCGTAGGCTGGTTCTACACGGATTGGCTCAACGCTCTCGGAAAGAACACATCGATCCCCACAGTGCAGCTGGGTCAAAAGATCGTCGATTCTTTCGTGGAGACCTGCGGAGTTAAGTGCCGCGGCCAGAAGACGACCCTCTCGCTGGTGGATCTTTCGGAGCTTTCCAATACGGTGCCTTCGCTGCTGGGCAGTTTTTCCAAGGCGATCAGCACACAGATCTCTGACAAGAATTATCAGAAGATAGCTCAGGCAAGAAACCAGACCAGAGAATTTGCGGCTAACACAAGGATCGATCAGGTCGACCTGGTCCACCTGGCCCTGAACACCGGACTCAAAGAAGGCGAGGCGCTCTCGAAAGCGATCCGCAGCGCAGTCAAATATAACCGCACATCCGTAAACATGTCCAATGCGTACGGATTATCTATTTACTTCCCTTACAGAAGCAGTGCGAAGTATGTGGACAGCATGTCCAAAACATATAGCGAGATCGGTATGGACGCCGACTATACGAACTGCATCAGACAGTTCGCCAGCCTTCAGGTGAGCGGCCAGGCAGCCCAGGGCGGAACGGGCAGTGCTTATGACACTCTCTTCGGAGACTACGCCGGAGGCTTCAGCGGAATGGACAGCACCGGAACAAGCGATCTGATCGGCGCATTGCTTACCGGCTTTTTGGGCGGAGATTACAGTTCGGTGTCCGGAATGAGATCATCCGGCGCATCCTTCCTCTCTGACAGTGCCCTCTCTGAGAAGGATACTCTGGAGTATCTGCAGGATCATCACTTCGACGCGACGCAGCTCGCCTGGGTGACGGAGGACGGAAAGGAGAAGATCAAACTTTCCGATCAGCAGTGGAGTATGGTCACGGATCTGGAACTCAACACCTTCTACGATACCGGAAAAGGATATGCTGACATGGGACTCGACAATGTGTATGAGTTCGATGAGGCGGGCAATCTTATTGCAGATGAAGGAAAGTACTGGATCTCGATCAACGGTCAGCCCGTGGCGTATTACCACATAGATACGCTGGATGACGGAACTAACTACACCATTGCGGGAAGAGTGCCTTGCATGCTTAACGGGCAGAGAAGCAACCTGATGCTCGTCTTTGACAACGAACATGAGAAGGGATATGTGGCCGGCGCATTTTCTGATTACAGCAAGGACGATGAGATCGATGTCGTCGGCAAGGAGATCACGGAACTCGTGGCAGGAGATGTCATTGAGCCGCTTTGCGACCTTTATGATTACAGCGGAAACTATAATGACACATATTACCTCGGAAATCCTCTCGAGATCTCAAGTTCCGCTGAGGATCTCATGATCAGCGATACAGCCCTCGGCGATGGAACGGCGCTTGTAACTTACAGATTCACAGATATGTACGGGGCAAATCACTGGACACAGACTATTAAGAGATAATAATAAGATGAATAAACAGGTAAAAATGCTTCGATGCCCAAACTGCGGCGCGCAGTACGAAGCGGGGCTTTTGCGCTGCCCTTACTGCAGGTCGGTCGATGACTACCAGGATGAGAGCGAATACCTCGAGGATCTGGATGAACTGAAGGACAAACTGGAGGATATGCCTGAGGACGTCCTGCAGGAGCATAAAAAGAAAGAGGTTGTCCAAACCGCGCAGGATATGAAAAGGATCCTGACTGTGGTTGGAGCCGTAGCCGCAGCTTTTCTGCTGCTTTTCGGAGTTTCGACCTTTTTCGATCAGGTCGTTTTCGGTAACAGCGATGCCAAGGTGAGGGAAAGAGAGAGAGAAGAGTATCTGTGGAAGCAGGAAAACTTACCCAAGCTCGATGCGCTTTACGAGAGCAGGGATTATGAAGGACTGCTGGCGTTCGCGGATGAGACAGATAATAACGGTATTTATGACTGGGAGCATTACCCGCTGCTGGACGGACTCAGGATCCTGAGGTTTATCCCCGACGAGATCGAAATGGTGGAAGAACTTAAGGCAGAAGGCAGGACGGACACACAGCAATACCAGGATGATCTTGCATTCCTTCTTAAGGATGAACTGAACCTTCTCTATTTTGACAAAAGACAGGTGACGGCGGAGGATGCCCGGATCATTAAGGAACTGTCCGCCGAATACTTAGCGGATCTGGAGACAAGGTTTGCGCTTACGCCAAAGGAGCTGGAAGAGCTTGAAAAAATGGTTGTGCGCAACAGCGGCGAGATCTATTCGAGCGAGTGCAAAGAGTTTTTGAAGAATCGGT
>CAMKAA010000011.1 GCA_946410365.1 uncultured Lachnospiraceae bacterium
TCCTCTTCCAGCGGAGCAGCATGATGCCGTCGGAATCGAAGTAGTAGGTCTTGCCTCCGATCGTTCTGAAACCTGTGACTCGGTATCCGTTCTCGTCAAAATAGTATGTGTCGCCATCGATCTTCTGGAATTTGCTTACGCTGTAGGAACCATCCTTGTTGCGGTATTTGACGCCGCCGGAAGTCTCGATGAACTTGGCGACATAAGCATATCTTGTCGGCAGAGCTGTGGAGGCGTCGTCGGCTGAAACCGTTGCCGCGCTGCTCTTCATGGCTGCTGTGATGACGTAATCCAGAGCGTCGTTGAACTGATAGTTTACAGTATTGACAACCCGGCCCGAACCATCCTTGATCTGGATATTTACAGAATTCATATTTCTCTCGCCGGCGACGCTTATATGTCCGGCTTTGACAGAGAAAGTGAGCATCCCGTTGTATCTGGTGCTGTAGATGTTGCAGGTATTTTTAAGGTTATCAATGGCTGTCTGCACCCAGCCGCCGCCGAATGATGAGGGGCTGTCACCTACCCAGTTATAGTAAGCAAAGGAAGGATTCACTTTTTTGACAAAAGAAGCAGAATTACTGGTGTTTCCACCGTGATGGTTGAACTTGAAGATGTCGGCGCTGATATTGATCCCGCTGCTGACGATCTGATTTTCCGTCTGCTTTTCGATATCTCCGCAGTTAAGATAGGAGACTGTACCGGACGTGACCTTGGCTACCAGGGAGTTATTGTTGATGTAACTGGCATCGTAAGTGCCGCTGCTGTAGCTGCATCCCCAGAGAATATCCACTTTAGCATTGCCAACGGTGAAGGAAGAGCCCTTCTTGAGATAAATGATCTGAGTTCCCGTATCATTGGCAGCTTCAACGATGTTGTCATACCCGTCGAGAAAGCTCTTGCAGTAACTGCTGGACTGGGCGCCTTTTTTGAGATAAGCGGGGTCGGGCAGATAGACCTTGCTCACATTAAATCTGTTGTCGTAAAGAATCGACGGGATCTGATCCATGTGATCGTAATGATAGTGGGAAAGGTAGATATCAAAGGTATAGAAGTGATGGTCATCCAGATAATTTATCAAAGTGTTATAAGAATCCTTGATATAGGTGTCCATCAAAAGATTCTTTCCGCCGCTGGAGACCATAGTTGAGTCGCCCCAGTTGCCTGAATCTCCGAAATCGATCGGTGTGATCTGCATATTTCCGCTGGCCGCGCGGGCCGGAATGGACGGAGCCACTGCGCTGACCGCCATGATAGAAGCAAGAAAAAGTGTAAAGACAGAACGCGCAGCTTTCAGAAAAACGCTGCTGTTCTCTGAGAATATATGTCTGTTCATTGTTACCCCTGTCTGTCCGCACCGGATGGCGGGACGGATTTTCTGTTACTTTATACTCGTGCCAGAATAAGGATAACATATAATTACAAAATTGTTAAGAAAAAATTAAAAAATATTTGATATTAAGTCAAAAGTATATCGCTTTAGTGACGCTGATCAAAAAAACTGCTGGCGAATATGCCTGCAGCATACATAATAATGCCGGCCAGAAGAAGAATACATCCCGCTTCCATCAGTATTTCCTGATATGTCGAAGAGTTGCCTGCAATCTCAAATACTCCCCTGAGAAGACTGCTGACAGTTACCGCGGCCGCTCCGGTATTCCAAAGCAGTGAGGAGATGAGACTGGGACCCGGCAGAGGCGGAAAGAGAAGGAGAAGCGCATAGGGAATGACACACAGTACCAAAGGCCAGGCAAAAAGAAAAGTCATAAAAGGGGAGCGCACTCCATGTGAAAAAAGATCATAAACCAGGAAAAAAAACAGACAGAACAGAGAGCAGCATGCAGAGATCAGGAGCAGCCTCCGCAGTTCTTTACTGTTTTTTTCACTTACTAATATAGACGATATCACTGATATTCCTTTCCGCGATCGTGTCGCCAAATGTCGTAGGCTTATTGAGGACTCTGCCGTTGAACCACATTGTTGAGGATCCTCCGCCGTCCAGGTTATAGGCGGTGACGCAGCCGAGGTCTTTCATAAGGTCTGCGAGTTCCAACAGAGACAGACCGACATTCTCATTTGTCCGCCCGTCCGAGACGACAAACAGAAAATGGAGAGGGGAGATAACCCCGAAAGCAGTTCTGGGATTTGTGACCTGGGCTCTCTTGACTTCTTCTCCTTCCACCACGCTGATCTCACCGTCGATTACGAGACCGGGGCCGAAAGAGAAGATATCCTCGGCGCCTGCATCCCAGAGTTCCTCTGCAGTCACATCTGCTTCCCTTACGATGTCGACAGAACCGTCTTCATAAAAGACCAGATCCTCCTGCTGCTGATCTTTGGACGGCACTGAGCGATAGAGATAACCGTTCCGTATGACATACCCGGTATCCCTGAACCCGTAATAGTCCCCGTTGATCGCGAGGATAGCGCCGTTTTGCTCCGCCATAGTTGAGGTCAGGGCAGTCAGATTGCGGCCGAAGGAGCCTTCTGCCAGCGCAGTTGCGAGATAAGAGGGATCTCTCATAGTGATATCCGCGACATACACGTCGGTATTAAGCGTTCTCATGTACCTGATCTCAATGGCAACTTCGCCATTATTATAGGTAGTATCTGTAATGACCGGATCAGTCAACAGCCTGATCCGCTCTTCTTCCTCCTCATCAGTTTCTGAGAGCGCAGCAGGGTCGTCAGCTTCTCCGGCGGTTTCTCCCTCGGAGGCAGTTTCTACGACTATATCCGCCGCAGCAATGATATCACGTGGAATGACAAAGGCGTCGAGCAGTGTCCATATACTCCAGAGCAGGATCAGCACAGATGATATCGCATACCATCTGCGGGTAAACTGCTTCCTTAAGGAATCGGGCATATTATTTATTTCAGGCTTTCCGGATTTCTTTTTTTTCATGTTTTATTCTGATCTTTCAATACTTTGCTGCAAATCCCCGGAACTATATTATAGCGCGTTTGCATATAAAGAAAATCAAAATAAAGTGACATTTTTGTGAAGTCCTTTATTATGAAGAATTCTTTTGCTATAATACAGAGATGAATTTGCATCTAGGAAAGGAATAGGTTCATATATATGAATTTTGGACGGAGAGGAATTCGCAGCAGGCAGGATTATCTTGCATCAAAGAGCAGGAAAAGGATGAAGAAGATCATCCTGGGAGTCTCCCAGCTTTTACTGGTGGGGGTGATCGGGCTCTGTGTCGCAGGAGCAAGCCTTGCGGCAGGTGTTTTCCGGGGCGTGATCGACAGCGCACCTAATCAGACAGTTATTGACGTAAGCCCTAAGGGATTCTCATCCTTTGTGTACGATTCACAGAATAACGAGGTCGCCAAGCTCGTTTCTGCAGACTCCAACCGTATCCCGGTCTCAGGGGACATGATCACGGATGATCTGGCACACGCGTTTGTGGCGATCGAGGATGAGCGTTTTTATGAGCACAAGGGTATTGACGCCCCCGGTATTTTGCGAGCGGCCGTGATCGGCGTGACTTCGGGTAATTTCTCCGAGGGCGCAAGTACGATCACGCAGCAGCTGATCAAGAATAATGTTTTTACGGAATGGACGAACGAAACCAGTGTAGAGAGGATCAAGAGAAAGCTTCAGGAACAGTATCTTGCGATCGAACTGGAGAAGAGCATGAGCAAGGACACGATCCTGCTCAATTATCTCAATACGATCAACCTCGGTCACGGGACTCTCGGTGTGGAAGCCGCATCTCAGCGCTATTTTGACAAATCCTGCAATGAGCTGTCGGTATCGGAGTGCGCGGTGCTCGCGAGTATCCCTCAGAATCCCACGCAGTTTGACCCTGTCATCTATCCCGAACAGAACGGGCAGAGAAGGCAGGTAGTTCTTGAGTACATGCTCAATCAGGGATATCTGAGCCAGGAAGACTATGAAGCGGCTCTTGCGGATGATGTTTATTCACGCATACAGGAAGTAAATATTGAGAAACAGGTAGAGGACAACAGGATCAACTCTTATTTTGTCGATGCGCTCCAGAACCAGCTGCTCAAGGACCTGCAGGAGGATGCCGGCAAGACGGAAGAAGAGGCATATTCGCTTCTCTACAGCGGCGGCCTCAAGATCTACTCGACTCTCGATCCCGAGATCCAGAGGATCTGTGATGAGGAATGCAGCGAAGACTCCGGCAATTTCCCGGATAATGTCAAGTACATGCTCAGCTACAGACTCTCAGTCATCAACGAGGACGGAACAACATCCAACTACGACAGCAACAGCCTCGCGAACTGGCTGGTGGACCAGGGATGGGATGCTGATCTGATGTACAGCTCGAAGGATGACGCTTACAGCGATATTGAGGATTACCGGTATTCTGTTATGTCCGATCCGAATACGCAGAAGTATACGGAGAGCGTCAGCCTTGCTCCCCAGCCCGAGATCTCACTGACTATCGAGGATCAGCACACAGGACACGTGCTGGCTATGGTCGGCGGACGAGGCGACAAGGAAGCGAACAGAACGCTCAACAGAGCGACCGACACGCTCCGTCAGCCCGGATCCACCTTCAAGGTCATAACGACTTATGCGCCCGCCCTGGAGACAGGACAGTTCACGCTTGCTTCTTCCGAAGAAGATGAGCCCTTCGAATATGACAGCGGCGTTCCGGTGAGAAACTGGTACAAAGGATATCATGGACTGTGCACTCTCAGAGAAGGTATTGTTCAGTCTATGAATATCGTCACCGTCAAGGTCCTCACCAAGCTCGGACCCAGAGTCGGCTATGATTTCGCGCAGCAGTTCGGTATTTCGACACTGGTAGACGGAGTCGATATCAACGGCAGCATTTTCTCGGATGTCAACCAGACTCTTGCTCTTGGCGGCATTACATACGGTGTTAAGAATATTGAACTGAATGCGGCGTATGCAACGATCGCAAACGGCGGATATTATATTGAACCCAAGATGTATACGCAGGTCTATGACCACGAAGGCAACCTTCTTTTGGACAGTGCAACTACTGCGGCGCAGAGGCGTGTTCTCAAGGAGAGAACGGCGTGGCTGCTCACTTCCGCGATGGAAGATGTAATCTCGGAAGGTACCGGAAGAAGCGCTGACTTCTCATCCACTATGACAGCAGGCAAGACCGGAACAACATCGGATGAGAACGATGTATGGTTCTGCGGCTATACTCCCAGTTATACAGCCACTGTATGGGTAGGCTACGATAACAATGAGGACCTGACGACTTCCGCAGAGCAGGGCCTTGCGAAATATATCTGGAAGCAGGTCATGCAGGAGCTCCCGGGTAACCAGGAGTGGCAGGACTTCGAGCAGCCCGATGGTATTGTCCAAAGGACGGTATGTCAGGTCTCAGGCCAGCTCCCTCTGAGCGGCGTGTGTCCTTCAGTCAGGGAATTCTTTGACGAAGACTCCTACTTTGACGACGAGTACTGCGATTATCACTATGAGGAGTACCTCGAGATGAAGCGCAGAGAGGAAGAGGAGCGCAAAAAGGCGGAAGAGGAAGCTGCTAAGAAGGCGGCAGAAGAAGCTGCCAAGAAAGCTGCTGAGGATGCTGCTAAGAAAGCTGCCGAGACTCCCGCAGCTACGCCCGCGACTCAGTAAAATAGTTTATTTTTGTTTGACAAGCCAGTATTGCTGTGCTATTATACATATGTTGTCGCCAAGACAACATATAAGCTGGCATAGCACAGTCGGTAGTGCGTCGCATTGGTAGTGCGGAGGTCACGAGTTCGATTCTCGTTGCCAGCTTTTTTGAAACCCGAAAGCGTTAACATGCAGCGCTTTCGGGTTTCTTTCGCAGAGAGGCTGTTTTTGCACGGAGGTCAGGATGGCTGCTGAGAAAGAATATCTGACTGTGAGAAGTATAGGAAAGGGAGAGTATACGGAGAAGAAATCCCGTTTTCTGGGAGAGATCCATCCTGTATCAACGGAGGAAGAGGCAGCCGCCGTGGTGGCGCAGGCCAGAAAGCGCTATTATGACGCCAGACATCACTGTTATGCCTGGATCCTTGGCGAAGACGGCTCTGCCAAAAAAGCGTCAGACGACGGGGAACCGTCCGGTACAGCCGGAGTTCCGATGCTGAAGGTATTGGACGGCGCGGGGATCAGAAATGCCGTGGTTGTGGTAACGCGCTATTTTGGCGGAACACTTCTGGGAACCGGGGGCCTTGTGCGCTCCTATACGCAGGCAGCCCAGGCGGCTCTGGCTGACGCTCAAATAGCAAGAATGTGCAGATGCAGAGTGATCGGTGTGGAGATCGATTACAGCCTTCTGGACAGGGTACTGTATTATTTAAAGCAGCAGAAGGTCACACCGTATGACCAGGTCTATACAGATAAAGTTTCTTTTATGATAACTGTCAGAGAAGACCGCGCGGATCAGATCTGCGACGGGCTCACAGCGCTCTCGGGAGCCTCAGCGGAGATCATAATCGTCGAGGAGGGCTTTTTCCCTCTGGATGTCGGCGGGGCTGATTGACAAAGGAATTACGAGAGTCTAAACTGAACACGAAAAAGATCCCGAGTAAGAGAGGAGGTGGTTTTTGTGGATAGAAGTACATATAGTTCCGGTACAGACAATCCCCTTCCACGAACGTGGAAAAACAGAGATCACCTGAATTACGGAGGATGGATATGGAAGATAGAAAAACAGAAGAGTACGGTAAGCTGCTGAGAGAACTGCTGGAGCAGAAACAATATACGAAACTGCGCCAGGAAGTGGCTGACATGAACGTAGCCGACGTCGCGGCTGTGATGGATGAAATGGAGGACGAGGAGTCCCTCAGAATATTCAGGATCCTGCCCAAGGGGATTGCTGCAGATGTATTCGCGAACCTCGAGATCGAGGTGCAGCAGTACATCATCCAGTCCCTTTCAGACAAAGAAGCATCCAGCATCATCGACAACCTGATGGCTGACGATGCTACAGACCTCCTGGAGGAGATGCCGGCAAATATCGTCAAGAAGATTCTTAAGAACGCCAAGCCGGAGACCCGCAAGGATATCAACCACCTTCTCAGATATCCCGAGGACTCTGCGGGAAGCATCATGACGGTCGAGTATGTCGACCTGAAGGAGAATATGACGGTCAGCGACGCGGTTGACCGTATCCGCAAGATCGGACTTGATTCCGAAACTGTTAATATATGTTATGTAGTAAATGCGCAGAGAGTGCTGATCGGTACAGTGGCGCTGCGCTATCTGGTCATTCTTAACCCTGACGCGATCATCGGGGAAGTCATGAATGACAATGTCATCAGTATCAATACTCTTACCGACCAGGAAGAAGCAGCACGCATCTTCCAGAAATACGACTTTACGGCGATGCCCGTGGTTGACAATGAGAACCGTATGGTCGGTATCATCACCATCGACGACGTAGTCGATATCATCCAGGAAGAGGCCACCGAGGATATCGAAAAGATGGCGGCTATCATTCCTTCCGACAAGAGCTATTTCAGGACGGGAATTCTGGACACTTATAAGAACAGAATGCCCTGGCTGCTGCTCCTGATGATCTCGGCTACCTTTACGGGAGCGATCATCACAAGCTACGAGAAGGCTCTTGCCAGTTACGTGATCCTGACTGCCTACATCCCCATGCTGATGGATACCGGCGGTAATGCGGGTTCTCAGGCCAGCGTATCGATAATCCGTGGTATTTCCCTTCGGGAGATCGAATTCGGCGACCTTTTGACAGCGCTGTGGAAAGAGATCAGAGTTGCAGCGCTTTGCGGTATCACATTGTCTGTATGTAATTTCGCCAAGCTTATGCTGTTTGACAGAGTTGGTTTCCAGATCGCCCTGATCGTCTGCGGCACACTGGTCCTTGTAGTGCTCGTTGCGAAGACGATCGGATGCTCACTGCCGCTTCTGGCGCACAGGCTCGGATTTGACCCTGCGGTCATGGCCAGTCCCCTGATCACAACGATCGTGGATGCGATCTCGCTTACTATTTACTTTATGATCGCGACGAACGTGCTGCATTTAGCGACGTAAGGCGAGTTAAGAGTTATATGTACGGGAGCACATAGATCCTGCTGAAATGCGTTGAAAGAATGTAGTTTCACTATGATTTTCTGCTGCGTTTTGGCGGGAAGCGCGGTCATGCGGACTTTCGTCCCGCTGACGCGCATGGCGCTTCCCGCCTTCACTTAGCATAAAATCAAGTGAAAGCTTGACATTCTTTCAAAGCATTTGCATCAGGACTATGTGCTCCCTGCCATTAAGCTGTTAACTGCCGGGAGACATAGGTTCTTATATTGAGATAGTTGAAAAGAGGGTGTTGCATCATGCAGCACCCTCTATCTGTTTCGGTACAGAAGCATCAATATACAAAAGTTGCGTCCATGAAAATCCATGACAATCCCTGGAGTTTGGATTCTAACCGGGATATTTCTGAAAATCTTGTCTTTTGAGGGACGAAAGTACTTTTAGATTTAGCTTCTGTACCGAATTCTTTTCTGCCTGATCTGTAGATCGATCGATCATCACCATTCTGCCGCTTCTTTCGTGGACGATTTTTTTCCAAAAACACCTTTTTCTACCTAAAACACTTCTTCAAAAAGCAACCTTACGCTTTTCAATCAACTCCATATAAGAATATCCCGTCCACAGGCATTCGATACCTAAATAGAAAGGAGCACATAGTCCTTATGCAAATACTTTGAAAGAATGTCCAGCTTTCACTTGATTTTCTGCAAGCGAAGGCGTGAACCGCAGTGCGCGTCAGCAGGACGAAAGTCCGCATGCCGCGGTTCACGCCGAAGCGCAGCAAAAAATCATAGTGAAACTACATTCTTTAAATGTATTTCATAAGGAACTATGTGCTCCTGTATAATCTGGTCTCGTGCGTATTATTCCATCTCGGCCGCGCTCTTCATCGCCGCACTGATGTTGGCGCGCTTTCTCAGGCGGGGATCGAGGATCTTCTTGCGAAGGCGAAGATGATGAGGAGTTACCTCTAAAAGCTCGTCTGTGTCAACATATTCTATAGCCTGTTCCAGGCTCATGATCCTGGGCGGAACAAGGCGGAGAGCCTCGTCTGCGCTGGAAGAGCGGGTATTGGTCAGGTGCTTGGTCTTACAGACATTTACGTCGATGTCAACGGACTTGCCGCTCTGACCCACGATCATGCCTGCATAGACTTCATCGCCGGGGCTGATGAAAAGCTGACCGCGCTCCTGAGCATTGAAGAGGCCGTAAGTGACTGCGGTTCCTGCTTCAAAGGCGATCAGGGATCCCTGTTTGCGGTAAGTGATATCTCCCTTGTAGGGCGCGTAATTGTCGAAGATCGTGTTCATTATGCCGTTGCCCTTGGTGTCGGTGAGGAAATCCCCTCTGTATCCGATCAGGCCGCGGGAAGGAATGGAGAACTCAAGTCTCGTATAACCGCCGTTAATGACGCCCATATTGAGGAGTTCGCCTTTGCGCTCGCTGAGTTTCTGGATAACGTTGCCGGCAAATTCCTCGGGCACATCGACAAAACAGGTTTCCATAGGCTCGAGGAGCTTTCCGTTTTCATCTCTCTTATAGATGACTTCTGCCTTACTGACCGCAAATTCATATCCCTCGCGGCGCATGGTCTCGATCAGAACGGAAAGATGAAGTTCTCCGCGGCCGGATACCTTGAAAGATTCTGTGGTATCGGTGTCCTCTACTCGCAGGGAGACATCGGTATTAAGTTCTCTGTAGAGCCTGTCACGGATGTGACGGCTTGTTACATACTTGCCGTCGCGTCCGGCCAGCGGGGAGTCGTTGACACTGAATGTCATGGAGATCGTGGGCTCCGAGATCTTCTGGAACGGAATCGCTTCAGGTGCGTCGGGAGAACAGATCGTATCGCCGATGTGAAGATCGGAGATGCCGGATACAGCAACGATGGAACCGATATGGGCCTCGCTGACTTCCACACGCGAAAGACCCTCGAACTCATAGAGTTTGCTGATCTTGACCTTGCGCATCACATCGGGGTTGTGGTGGTTTACGATCACACACTCCTGGTTGACTTTGAGGCTGCCGTTGTCAACTTTGCCTACACCGATCCTGCCGACATATTCATTATAGTCGATAGTGCTGATCAGCATCTGGGTGCCTGCCTCGGGATCTCCCTTGGGAGCAGGGATATAGTCGATGATGGTCTCAAACAGGGGCTTCATGCTGGCGCCTACGCTGCCGAGATCAAGCGTCGCAATTCCGGATTTGGCGGACGCGAACACGAAGGGGCAGTCAATCTGTTCGTCACTCGCTCCCAGGTCCATAAGAAGTTCGAGGACTTCGTCGATGACCTGAGTGGGGCGGGCGCCGGGCCTGTCGATCTTGTTGATGCATACGATCACCGGAAGATCCAGTGCCATTGCTTTGCTGAGGACAAATCTTGTCTGGGGCATAGGTCCTTCAAAGGCATCGACGACGAGGATAACGCCGTTTACCATCTTGAGGACACGCTCAACTTCTCCGCCGAAATCGGCGTGGCCGGGGGTGTCAATGATGTTGATCTTGATCCCTTTGTAATAAACTGCTGTATTTTTGCTCAAAATAGTGATTCCGCGCTCTCTCTCGATATCGCCGGAATCCATGACGCGCTCCTGGACCTCCTGGTTTTCGCGGAAAACGCCGCTCTGCTTGAGGAGGCCGTCGACCAGAGTGGTCTTGCCGTGGTCGACATGGGCTATAATTGCTACGTTTCTGACATCTTCTCTTGTCTGAATCATTATTTCTCCTTGCATCTGCAGGGCAGGCTGCGCTGACTCTGCCCTCTTTTTTCATAATATTAAGGAAACAAAACCGTTTTTCTTCATAAACTGTAACAGTATAGCATCGGATACCGTCCTTGTAAATGGGAGATATCTAATGTAAAATGATTAATGATATTATTAACCATGGAGGAATGGCACATGAGCAGAATCATTTTGAAGCTGAGCGGTGAGGCGCTGGCAGGACCCAAGAGTATGGGATTTGACGAGAATACTGTCAGAGGTGTCGCGAAGCAGGTCCGTCAGCTGATAGACGCCGGATATGAAGTGGGCGTCGTGACCGGAGGCGGTAATTTCTGGAGAGGCCGCACGGGCAATGAGATCGACCGCGTCAAGGCGGACCAGATCGGTATGCTGGCAACGGTCATGAACTGCATCTATGTATCGGAGATATTCAGAACAGAGGGGATGAAGACAGTGGTGATGACACCTTTTGCAGTAGGTGCATTCACGGAGCTGTTTTCCAAGGACAAGGCCAATCAGTATTTTGCCGATGGAACAGTAGTATTCTACGCGGGCGGTACCGGACATCCCTACTTCTCTACGGATACAGGGATCCTTCTTCGCGCGATCGAATCAGAGGCAGATATGATCCTTCTTGCCAAGAATATTGACGGAATTTATGACAGTGACCCGGCGAAGAACCCTGACGCGAAGAGATTTGACACGATCTCCATCGACGAAGTGATCGCAAGGGGACTGCAGGCAGTTGATATGACTGCATCCATCCTGGCCAAGGAGAACCACATGCCGATGCGCGTGTTCGCGCTTCAGGAGGAGAACAGCATCGTGAAAGCGGCTTCGGGAGACTTCAACGGAACCACGGTCACGGCTTGAGCGATCTGGTCACAAAGATAAACAGCCGGCGTGCCGGAGAATTAAAATAACAGGGAGGTTATTATGAGCAGCGAAAGAGTTAAACCTTATGAAGAGAGAATGGAGAAGACCATTTCCTATCTGCAGACTGATCTGCAGGCTGTCCGTGCCGGACGAGCAAATCCGCATGTACTGGATAAGATCCGTGTAGATTATTATGGATCACCCACACCCATCCAGCAGGTGGCTAATGTTTCCGTACCTGAGGCAAGGATCATTCAGATCGCTCCCTGGGAGAAGAAGATGATCAAGGAGATCAGCCGCG
>CAMKAA010000012.1 GCA_946410365.1 uncultured Lachnospiraceae bacterium
CCATCTCATTTCTGATCGTTGCACTGCTCAGCTTGAGATCGGTGTACTTGGAAATCGTCCTGCTGCCTACCGGCTCGCCGGTCTCCAGGTAATTGCGGATGATAGCCTGCAATATTTTCATCTTGCGATCTTGCAGTTCCATAATATCCTCCGTATCGGGATCGATATCTTCTCACTAACTTCAGTGATCGGATCCGGTTCCATTATTAGCACTCATCTTAGTCGAGTGCTAACACCTTTCTTGTATAAAATAGCACTAGGCCAATTGGATGTCAACATGGTTTGTTTGCGAATTTCTAAAATGTTTATTAAGGAATCGGGGCGTTCTTTGATTATGAAGAGGGATGATGGACCCGCTCTAAGGGCTCCATTACAGCACAGAGTTAAGAGGCAACTCACCCGACGCAAAAAAAGAGGCAGCACCATGCGGTGCTGCCCCTCGGCAATTCATTAATTCAGACAAAAGATCAGGATCAGATGTCGAAGCTTCCTGTCTCAGTTCCGTTGATCACGTAGTAAGCCTTTGCTTCCTCGGGCTTTACATACAGCTGAACTTCCTTGAAATCAGCGGGATTCTTTGCCAGATCAAATTCCCACACGTCCTTAGCGATCTTGACAAGCTGCTCGGTTGTGTATTCCTTGCCTGCGAACTGGATGGAGATGTTCTCCTTCACGGCCGCTGCCTTCTTGGTCTTAGCGGCTGCAGTTCTTGTTGTTGTCTTTTTTGCTGCAGTAGTCTTAGCTGCTGTAGTTTTGGTCTCTGTAGTCTTAGCAGTTGTCTTCTTGGCTGTTGTCTCTGCAACGGTCTTCTCTGCTGCTGCCTTTGCTACAGGCTTCTTAACGGTTGCCTTTGCTGTTTTCTTTGCTTCTGCCATGGTTCAAATTCTCCTTAAGTAAAAATATAGACCCCCGCAGTGTGCAAATATGAACATTCCCCAAAAACTTCATCTAAAATAGCGCAGTTGTCTGATTTTGTCAACTTTTCGGCATGATTCCATCAATAGACAGGCGCCTTGATCACCAGGAAGTACAGCAGTACAAGGGCGCCGAGGACGATCCTGTACCAGCCAAAGACCTTGAAGTCGTGCTTTCGGATGTAGTTCATCAGGAACGCGATGATCACCATGGAGACCAGGAATGCGATCAGCATGCCTGTGCCGAGGAGGATCAGTTCGCCGCCTGAGAAGCGGAAGCCGTACTTGACGATCTTGAGAAGGCTCGCGCCGGCCATGACCGGAATTGCCAGGATAAAGGTGAACTTAGCGGCCACCGTGCGGGAAACGCCGATCAGCAGTCCGCCGACGATGGTAGCGCCGGAGCGTGAGGTCCCGGGGAAGATCGCCGCGATCAGCTGGAAAATGCCGATCAGGAAGGCATCCTTGAAGGTGAGGTCCCGAAGCCTGTCGACTCTGGGAACTTTGTTCTTGTTAACGGTCTCAATAATAATGAAGGCAATACCAACGATGATCAGGGCTGCTCCGACGACGATCGCGTTGTAGAGGTGCGCGTCCAGCCAGTCGTCCGCGAGGACTCCTACGACGCCTGCGGGAATACAGGCTACCAGAGCCTTGAGCCAGAGCATGAGTGTCGATTTTCTCAGCACGATCTTGGACTTGCCTGACTTTAATGTAACTTTTTTGAAAGGCCAGATGGTCTTCCAGTAGAGAATGACCACCGCGAGGATCGCGCCGAGCTGAATGACCACCAGGAACAGGTTCCAGAACTCCGGGGAGACGTCCAGCTTCACGAACTCGTTGAGCAGGATCATATGTCCGGTGCTGCTGATGGGAAGCCACTCGGTGACTCCCTCCACGATACCGAACAAAATAGCTTTGAGTATTTCAATTACAGATAGCTGCATTCAGTATTCTCCTTTCCATCACTTTCCAGCATACTCTGCCTGAACGAATTCGCGGATCCTGGGCAGCGCTCTCTCCACCTTCTCCGTGTCGATGCAGTAAGCGACGCGGAAGAAGCCGGGTGCCCCGAAGCCGTCCGCAGGGACAAAGATCAGGTCATACTTGAGCGCCTTCCGGCAGAATGCCACGGAATCTTCTTCCAGAGCCTTGGGCATGATATAGAAAGTACCGCCGGGTCTGACCACGGTAAATCCGAGTTCCTTAAAAGTATCGTACAGCAGGTTCATGTTCGTCTCATAGACTGAGAGATCCGCCGTATCGTCCACTGTCTCGGCCATAGCCAGCATGATCAGCGAGGACGGGCAGTTGTGGCCGATTCCTCTGGAGATCTGTCCGAACATGGGCACCAGATCTTCAGCGTGCTCGCAGGCAGGGTTGACTGCCACGTAGCCGATACGCTCTCCGGGCACGGAGAGGGACTTGGAGAAGGAATAGCAGGTCAGCGTATGGGGATAGAACTTCGCCACATACGGCGCTTTTTTGCCATCGAAGATGATCTCCCTGTAAGGCTCGTCGGAGATCAGGAACACATTGTGGCCGAACTGCGCAGACTTCCTTGTCAGAAGATCGGCGAGTTTCTGCAGTGTCTCCTCGCTGTACAGCACTCCCGAAGGATTGTTGGGGGTGTTGATCAGGACCGCTGCCACGTTCTCTGTCAGGTATTCTTCCGCTTCCGCGAAGTTGATCTGGAAAGTCTCAAGATCGGCGGGAACCACCTTGATCCTGGCTCCTGTGTCATTGATGTAAGGATTGTATTCCGGGAAATAAGGCGCGAATACCAGCACCTCATCGCCGGGCTTCGTCACCGCGCGCAGAGCGTGCGCAAGAGCGCCGGCCGCTCCGGAAGTGGCAAAAATATGATTGCCCGTATAATTCATACCGAACCTGCGGTTCAGGGAGGCCGCGACCTTCTCCTTCACCTCGGGAATGCCGAGGGTGGGGCTGTAGCCGTGGAGTTTGAGGGGCTCCATTGTCTCAAGGAGCGAGATCGAAACGTCCTTAAAGCTTGCAGGCGCGGGCACAGAAGGGTTTCCGAGGCTGAAGTCGAATACGTTCTCATAACCCACTTCTTTTCCCCTTGCAGTGGCGTACTCCGAAAGTGTACGGATCACCGATTTATTGGACAGCATGTTCAGATAATGTTCATTGATCATTTGAGTTCCTCCGCCATGTATCTTCTATAAAATGTAACTCCATTCATTTTTATTCAGTATATAATAGCGCTGATCTTCCCTGCGCGCTACCTCTCTGAAACCAAAAGATCGCAATATTTTGTCGGAAGCGGTATTGGAGAGCGCCGTATCGGCCCCGATCCGCTCGAATCCGAGCTGTGAAAAGCCGTACTCTATAAGGGCCGCGCAGACCTCCCGGGCTATTCCTTTCCCCCGCCAGTCCTTACGGACCAGATATCCAAAGGACGCGTCCGGCGCCGGTCCGGGCGCAGAACTGTTCGGGAAGGAAAAGCCGATCCTGCCCACAAGTTCACCCGTCTGCCGGGAGAGCACCGCCCAGTGGCCGTATCCGCAGAGCCGATAGACTCTGTCGATATAGGCCTCAAGGATCTTCTTCTCCTTCGCAGTGTCCTCCGAAGGCGCTTCGAGGAATCTCACGGCTTCTTCGTCATAGAGCGCACGGATGGCCTCAAGGTCTTCCGGCACGAACTCCCGCACTTCGCAGCGCGCCGTCTCCAGGATCGTCCAGGGCAGGTGCCTCTGCCGCTGCCAGATCTTGACCAGGGAATCTCTGTCGACCCACTGAGGTTCCATCAAAATATAGTCAGCCCTTTTCAGGTTCTGTGATGTGTTCCCGCTGTGGGAATACCCGCAGAATGCGGCTCCCGGATCCTGAAGCTGCCGCAGCAGCCGCTCCGAATCCGCAATGTACAGCGTGTCATACTCCGGGGCAGGCAGCTCTTCGCCGCCTTCGACCACCCAAAGGTCCGATTCAAATCCATACCCCTTAAAAGTCCGAACTGCTTCCGCCGCTTCGGGCAGGCATTCCTTATACCATTGTTCTTCCAGATAAAATATTACTTTCTTGACCATACTATGCATCATTATACAAAGTCCTACATCGGTTTGCAAAGCGGAAGTAAGAACGGAGCCGTTCATATTTTGTTCATATTTTATTTTTACATTCTTCAATCTTTACTAAATCTTTGTACACGATTGACATCTATAATACAACCATAGACAACGAACAAAGCTTATATCCATTTATTGGTTTACAAATAACTTTTTCATAACATGCCAGGTACCTAGTGTACCTGGCATCCTCCCTTTTATGGGAGTTTTTTTGTTTTCCGGACTATTTGGGGCCGCGCACTAAAAAAACCGGCATCTCCGCCAGGATTTCCCTGACAGCGATGCCGGTCTTCTTACTCCCTATTCATTATTGTAAACTCTGCGCCGGATCCCCCGCGCGTCATTGATCAGATAGTCAGCTCACAAGATTGAGCTTATCCTTGAGAAAGCTCTGGATCTCGTCCATCGCGCCTTCCTCATCATTCCCATCTGCCGATACGGTGAGAAGATCACCGTTTGCGAGATTCAAAGACATCATCCCCATGATACTCTTCGCGTTTACACGCTTTGTATCTGTCTCGAGATAAATCTTGCTCTCATATTTGCTGGCTACCTGCACCAGCTCGGCGATAGGTCTGGGTTCGAGGCCTCCCGGGCATGAGATCTTAATAGATTTCTTCATCATTACACACTCTCCTTGACTGCGCTGTCCGGCTGCTTCTCCTGTCCGGCTCCTGAAACCTGTTTCCCGCTTCGCGAATCCGATCTGTGTTTCTCAGCGATTTCTGTCAGTCTTCTCAGCCTGTGGTTCACCCCCGACTTTCCGATGGGGGGAACAGCCAGGTCACCCAGCTCCCGCAGAGGAGTGTCCGGATACTGCAAGCGCAGTTCGGCCATTTTCCTCAGGCTCTCCGGAAGCGTCCTGAGAATCCCGGAATCCTCCAGAAAACGGATATCGATGATCTGCTTTCTGGATGCGCTCACTGTCTTCCCTATGTTGGCTGTCTCACAGTTGACACGCCGGTTGACAGAATTGCGCAGTCCCTTGAGGATCCTCTGATTCTCCATCTCCATCATGCTGATAGGTGCTCCCATCAGGTTCAGGAGATCGACGATATCCTCGGAATCTTTGAAATACACAACGTGGACTTTTTTGCGAAGAACGGCTTTGGCTTCCTTGCCAAAACTCAGAAGTATTTCCTTCAGCTGTGAAGCCTGCTCTTTCGAGTCACAGCTCCACTCCAGATGATACTCTTTACGGGGATCACTCACAGATCCGCAGCACAGAAAGAGATCTCTGACGTAATTCCTCCTGCAGCAGCTTCTTCCCAGCAGTTCCGCCGGCACTGTGCAGCAGCCGTCTTCCCGCAGATTCCCGGAGCTGTCACACGCTCTGATCATCTGTGCGAGTTCTCTCACTGTGTCTGAGGAAAGGTCTGCCTGTAACCATCCCCTCGGTTCCCGGCCTCCCGTATAAGCCGGCGAACACACCACGGTTCTAATATTACTGGTTTTACATACTAAAGTAAAGCACTTTCTAAGGGCTTCACCGTTATCCTGACTCAGCAGGAGTCTGTACTTCCCGTCCGGATCCTTCTCAAATCTGCCGATACACATAAGAAGTACAGCTGCAGACGCGATCCGGCAGTGTTTGGCCGACGGTATGTCGGAGGCGATCTCCGCCTTCACTTCAGAAGAAAAAGACATACTGATTACCCGTCCGTTCTAGTGCTTTGCATCTCTGTGATAGAGGTTGATCCCGTAGTCGCCGCCCCTGAGCCTCTCGGCCAGCGCATTGGCGATCGTAACGCTGCGGTGCTGTCCGCCCGTGCATCCGATGGCTATGACCAGCTGGTTCTTGCCCTCCTTGACATAGCCGGGGATAAGAAATGAGATCATATCCTCAAGTTTCTCCATAAACTGCCCCGCCTCCGGGAAGGACATGACGTAGTCCCGGACAGGTTTGTCGTTCCCCGTCAGTTTCTTGAGGCTTTCCACGTAGAATGGATTGGGCAGGAAGCGAACGTCAAAGACCAGATCCGCGTCAGCAGGAATACCGTTCTTGAAGCCGAAGGACATGATGGAGATCATAAGTGAATTGTAATTCTCGTCCTTGACAAAGATCTTGATCAGTTCTTCCTTGAGGACTCTGGTGAGGAGCCCTGAAGTGTCGATCACATAATCCGCCTCTTTTTTGATCTGCTCCAGGATCTTTCTCTCCTGCGCGATGCCGTCTTCCACCCGGCCGGCCGGGCTTACGGGATGCTGGCGCCTGGTCTCTTTGTATCTCTTGATCAGGACCTCGTCGCTGGCATCCATGAAGAGGATCTCATATTTATATCCTTTCTTCTTGAGCGCCGCGAGCACCTGCTCCACGTTGTCGAAGGATTTGTCGGCGCGGACATCCAGTCCCAGCACGACTTTGTCAACGTCGCTTCCGGGAGCGGATACAAGCTCCATAAAGGGGTCGATCAGGCGGACCGGGAGATTATCCACGCAGTAATAACCCATATCCTCCAGAAAGCGGATCGCCGTGAGCTTTCCTCCTCCGCTCATGCCTGTGACTACAACAAATCTCATTTTCATCCTTTCCGCAGGCCTGCCTGCCGCCGGAATCCCCGCATGGGCGTTTAGAATTCTCCCAAAAAGATCACTTCCCGCTCAAGCTGCACGCCGGAATCCTCCAGTACGATCCTCTGCACCTCTTCGATCAGCTGACGGATCTGCGCCGCGCTGGCGTTCCCCCGGTTGATCACAAATCCCGCGTGCTTCTCTGACACCTGGGCGTCTCCTACGCTAAAGCCCATCAGGCCCGCGTCCTGGATCAGTTTGCCGGCAAAATATCCTTCCGGCCGTTTGAAAGTACTGCCCGCGCTTGCATACTCAAGGGGCTGCTTGTCCATGCGCTTCTGCGCAAGTTCCGTGATCCTGTCCGTGATCTTCTGCCTGTCACCGGGCTCCAGCTCCATTTCGGCGCCGAGAACGATGCCGCGCTCTCTCTTAAGGCGGCTGGTGCGATAGCCGAATTCCATCTCTTCTCCCGAAAGTTCCCTGATCCCGGAACCGGGGTAAAAGATCCTCACAGATTTCACCACATCCTTCATCTCGCCGCCGTAAGCGCCCGCGTTCATCATGACCGCGCCGCCGAGCGACCCGGGAATACCCGCTGCAAATTCAAATCCGGCAAGGGAAGCGTCCCTGGCGGCCATCGCTATTTTGAGAAGAGAGGCGCCTGCCCCTGCTCTCAGACGGCATCCGTCGATCTTCACGTCGCACAGGTCGGACTCCGCTCCTGCAGGAGCGCACATAGTCACGATGGCTCCCCGAAAGCCTTTGTCTCCGATCAGCAGGTTCGTGCCCCTTCCGAGCAGGAATACTTCCACACCTGACGCTTCTAAAAGCTCCAGAGTCTTTACCAGTTCTTCCTCCGTGCACACCTGAATGAACAGGTCTGCCGGCCCGCCGGCCCTGAAGGAACAATGCCCCGATAAAAGCTCATCTCTGGAAACTCTCTCGGGAGCTGCGATCTTTATAAGTTCACTGATTAAACCTTCTGTAATCACTTAATCGTCCTCATCATCTCTGTTTCCGCCCATCAGGTTGGCCTGAACGCGCTTGTAGAGCTCCTGGGCCGCGTTATAACCCATGAGTTTCTGTCTGTGGTTTACTGCCGCCGCCTCGCAGATGATCGCGAGATTCCGGCCGGGGCGGATCGGGATCTTGTGGCACACGACACGGTTGCCAAGATATTCAATAAAGTGCTCCTCAAGGCCAAGGCGGTCGAATTCCTTGTCCTTGCTCCACTCCTCCAGTTCGATGACCAGATCGATGTTCTGGCTGTTGCGCACACTGGAAACGCCGAACAGAGTCTTGACATCGATGATGCCGATACCCCGCAGTTCGATCAGGTGCTTCGTGATCTTGGGCGCGGTACCGATCAGGGTGTCTTCACTCACCTTGCGGATCTCAACAACGTCGTCAGACACCAGTCTGTGGCCTCTCTTGATCAGTTCAAGCGCCATTTCGGATTTACCGATTCCGCTCTCGCCAGTGATAAGGACGCCGACGCCGTAGACGTCGATCAGGACGCCGTGGATCGTGATGCAAGGCGCAAGACGCACATTCAGCCAGCGGATGATCTCACCCATAAAGTTGGAAGTAGCGTTCTTGGTCATCAGGAGCGCCACTCCGTTTTCCAGGGCGTATTTCATAAAGAGTTCGTCGGGCTCAAGCTCCCTGCAGAATACGACGCACGGAATATCCATGGAAAGGAATTTCTGATAGATCTCGTCCTTCCGCTCCGTACTCATCTGCTGCATATAGGAGTACTCCACCAGGCCGATGATCTGGATCCTCCCGGCCGCAAAGTGTTCAAAATATCCCGTCATCTGTACAGCAGGCCGATTGATATCGGGCTGCCGGATCCTGATCTTGGTAACATCGATCTGCGGTGTCAGATTTTCGAGGTTCATCTTGGCGATCACCTCATTTAATCGAACAGTTGCCATACTCTTTCCTCTCTGGCCTATGCGCCGGGATCAATTAGCTGTATCTCTTTCTTCTCCCCCGGACTCCTCCGCGGGCACACCTTTTTCCTTGTGAAAATATCGATAGATCTCCTCTGCAGCGGCCGCCGTGATCTCCGGCACCTGCGTAAGCCTTTCGACATCTGCCTCCGCGATCTCCTCGATGGAGCCGAATTCGCGCATCAGCGCTTTCTTCCTGGCAGGTCCGATCCCGGGGATCTCTTCCAGCGCGGAAGTTGTCTGCGCTTTGCCCCGAAGAGACCGGTGATACTCAATGGCGAACCTGTGCGCTTCATCCTGGATACGGGTGATCAGCTTAAAGGCCTCACTCGAGCGGTCAATAGGGATCTCTATATTATTGTAATACAAACCTCTGGTCCTGTGGTGATCATCCTTCACCATTCCGCAGACCGGGATCTTCAGTCCCAGCTCTTCGAGCACCTGCAGGGCGATATTTACCTGGCCTCTGCCGCCGTCCATCATAAGAATGTCCGGAAATCTGGTGAAACTCCCGAATTCCTTGTCGATCAGGTTTCGGTCCAGCTCCTTGAGCTCGTCCATTCCGTGGCGGAAGCGCCTTGTGAGCACTTCCTTCATGCAGGCGTAATCATTGGGGCCCGACACTGTTTTGATCCGGAATTTGCGGTAATCGCTGCGCTTGGGTCTCCCTTTCTCGTAGACCACCATGGATCCGACATTGGCAAATCCGCTGATATTGGAGATATCAAAGGCCTCCATCCGGTCTGCCTTCTTAAGGCCGAGCAGCTGCTCGATCTCCCGCACAGCGCCGATGGTCCTTCCCTCTTCTCTCTTGAGACGCTCACGATCCTTGTCAAGGACAAGACCCGCATTGGTATTAGCCAGTTCGACCAGTTTCTCCTTCTGTCCCTTGACCGGTACACGCAGAGCCACCTTGCTCCCTTTGACAGCTGTAAGCCACTGCTCCAGCAGTTCCCGGTCCTCAAGTTCACAGGGAAGGAAGATCTCCCTGGGGATCGAGGGAGTTCCCCCGTAGAACTGCTTGATGAATTCGGACAGGATATCCGACTTCTTTCTTCCGGCTACATGAGTCATATAGAAGTGCTCGCGGCCGATCAGCTTGCCGTCCCGCAAGAAGAAAGTCTGCACAACTCCGTCTGAATCGGGGCTGGAATTGTCCACCGCGATACCCAGAATGTCCCTGTTCTCCCCGAGATTCTCAGACATCTTCTGCTTCTGGGCGACCTGCTGCACATCATTTAAAAGGTCTCTGTATCGGATCGCCTTCTCGAATTCCATCGCCTCCGACGCTTCCGTCATCTTCTGCGTCAGGTCTTTGATTATGGGATCATAGTGCCCGGAGAGAAACTCCAGCGCCATATCCACACGCTTTCTGTACGCCTCTTCTGTCACATTTCCCGTGCACGGCGCGCAGCAGCGCTCCATGTGAAGATTCAGGCAGGGTCTCTCTTTCCCGAAATCCCTCGGAAGCACCCTGGAGCAGTCCCGCAGGCCGTACATCCTGTTCAGCAGCTCAATAGTGCTCTTGACTGCCTGCGCACTGGTGTAGGGGCCAAAATATCGCGCCTTGTCCTTCTGCTGCCTCCTCGCGAAGAGGATCCTTGGATAGGCTTCCCCGACAGTGACCTTGATGTAGGGATAAGTCTTGTCGTCCTTGAGCATCGTATTATATTTGGGCCGGTGCTCCTTGATCAGGTTGTTCTCCAGGATCAGCGCCTCCAGCTCCGAGTCCGTCACGATATACTCAAAGCGGGCGATCTGCTTCACCATCTGGTCGATCTGCGGACCTCTCCCTACGATCTTACGAAAATAAGAGCGGACACGATTGTGGAGGTTCACCGCCTTTCCCACATAAATAATCGCATCCCGCTCATCATGCATGATATATACGCCCGGTTTGGGCGGAAGTTTCTTCAGTTCTTCCTGTACATCGAACATCCTGCTCGTTCACTCACTTCTTGAAAAGCCGGTCCACATCCTCCTGCGGCACGTCCGTAAACCTGCCTCTGGGGCCGCTCTTTGCCGGTTTTTCCTCAGCTTCTTCCTCCTCGGCACCTGCTTCGGGCTCGGATTCTGCCTTGGCAATTTCAGGCGCAGCCTCTGCCTTGACAATTTTGGGCGCAGGCTTTTCTTCCGCTTTGGCTTCCGCCTCAGCCCTGATCTCCGGGATCGAAGCGGGCATCGCCTCTACTTTGGCAATTTCCTTTCTCTCAGCTTCAATAGCGGCCTCAGCGCTGTCCTCGCCCTCTTCGGGCTCCGGAATGCCCTTCGCCTGCCTGTAGAGCTGCATGAATTCCTTGCCGGTGATCGTCTCCTCGCGGATCAGATAATCGGCGATCAGGTCCATAGCTTCCATATTCTCGGAGAGAATAGCCTTCGCCTCATTGTAGCATTCTTCCATGATCAGGCGGACTTCCTCATCCACTGCCGCCGCCGTGACATCGCTGCAGTTGAGCACAGCTCTGCCCTCGAGATACTGGCTCTCCACGGTCGCGAGGCCCATCAGGCCGAACTTGCTGCTCATGCCGTACTGAGTGACCATATTGCGGGCGATCGCAGTAGCGCGCTCGATGTCGTTGGAGGCACCGGTCGTGACTGTCTCAAACTTGAGTTCCTCCGCTGCGCGTCCGCCCAGAAGGCCCACGATCATGTCATGCAGTTCCGCCTTGGTATTGAGATATTTCTCCTCCTCAGGCACCTGCATTACATAGCCCAGCGCGCCCATGGTCCTGGGAACGATGGTGATCTTCTGAACAGGCTCGGAGTTCTTCTGCACGGCGCTGATCAGCGCATGGCCGACTTCGTGGTAGGACACGATCCGCCTTTCCTTCTGGCTCATGATCCTGTCCTTCTTCTCCTTGCCGACCAGGACCTGCTCCACTGCCTCGAAGAGATCCTGCTGGTTTACGTATTTGCGGTTATTCTTGACCGCGTTAATGGCAGCCTCATTGATCATGTTGGCCAGGTCGGAGCCCACTGCTCCGCTGGTCGCCAGCGCGATCTCTTCCAGATCCACGGTCTCGTCCATCCTGACGTCCTTGGCGTGCACTTTCAAAATAGCGATACGCCCCTTCAGATCCGGCCTGTCCACGATGATCCGGCGGTCGAAACGGCCGGGACGCAGAAGTGCCTTATCAAGGATCTCGGGCCTGTTGGTGGCACCCAGCACAAGGATACCCTTAGCCGGCTCAAAGCCGTCCATCTCGGAGAGCAGCTGGTTCAGGGTCTGCTCGCGCTCCTCGTTTCCGCCGCCGTACTTGGAATCACGGCTGCGGCCGATGGCGTCGATCTCGTCGATAAAGATAATGCAGGGCGCGTTCTTGTTGGCTTCCTTGAACAGGTCACGAACACGGGAAGCACCTACGCCTACATACAATTCAATAAAGTCAGAACCCGTCA
>CAMKAA010000013.1 GCA_946410365.1 uncultured Lachnospiraceae bacterium
AGCGGAGGACGGAGGTTGGGATCGAAGGAGATCAGGCAGCCGGCTGCCTTCGCGATCTCAAGCGCCTTGAGCGTAGCCTTCTCAACTGTGTCGTGAGTCATGGAAAGAGTGCCAAGATGGAAGATCTTCGCGCTTTCGATCAGGTCGCGGTGTTTCTCAACTTCGTCAGCCGTGAGCATGACATCCGCGCCGGGATTTCTGTAGAAGGAAAAGTCTCTGTCGCCATTGGGAAGCTTTTCCACAAATGCCAGGGTCGTATGGATCTCATCATCCATCTCAAGACCGCTCATGTCAATGCCCTCTCCCTCAGTCTTGGACTTGAGGAGTCTTCCGAACATATCGTTTCCTACCTTGCCGATGAAAGCAGTCTTCTTTCCGGCTTTGTTGAGCATGGCAAGCACATTACAGGGAGCTCCGCCGGGATTTGCTTCAAACAGATTGTTGCCCTGTTCGCTCAGGCCGTTCTGTGTAAAGTCGATCAAAAGTTCTCCAAGCGCTGTTACATCAATTTTCTTTTCAATGCTCATATTTCTATCACCCTTTCCGATCAGTCAAAGCGAGCTTCTTAACACCGGCCCGCACAAATGCTTATCGTGATTATTTTACAACATGCGCGGCTGTTTCGTCTACTTTTCGTCAACTTTTGCCAAAAATAATGCTTGTGCAGTTAATTCTTGAAACTGTGCACCGGAGCGGGGATCCTTCCTTTCCGATTTACAAATTCTTCGCAGCTGTAAGGGTTGACAGGCATGATCGGCGCGTATCCCAGAAGTCCTCCGAATTCAACTCTGTCACCGACTCCCTTTCCGATCACGGGGATGAGGCGGACCGCAGTAGTCTTCTGGTTGATCATGCCAATGGCCATTTCATCAGCTATTATGCCGGCGATCGTCGTTTCTTTCGTGTCACCGGGAACGGCGATCATATCAAGTCCGACAGAGCACACGCAGGTCATAGCCTCAAGTTTCTCCAGTGTCAGGCATCCCGCATTGACAGCGTTTATCATGCCCTGATCTTCACTCACCGGAATGAAGGCTCCGCTCAGGCCTCCCACATAAGAGGACGCCATGACTCCGCCTTTCTTTACCTGATCGTTCAAAAGTGCAAGGGCTGCTGTTGTACCGGGAGCCCCCGCGTACTCCAATCCCATTTCGCACAGAATGTCCGCGACGCTGTCCCCGATAGCAGGTGTAGGCGCCAGAGACAGATCTATAATGCCGAAAGGAACTCCCAGCCGTCTGGAAGCTTCTTTTGCCACAAGCTGCCCTACCCGGGTGACCTTGAAAGCAGTCTTCTTCACGGTCTCGCAGAGCGTCTCGAAGTCTTTGCCGTGGACAGACTCCAGCGCTTTTTTGACCACTCCGGGTCCGCTGACGCCGATATTGAGGATCCTGTCCGCCTCGGTAATACCGTGGAAAGCGCCTGCCATAAATGGATTGTCGTCCGGAGCGTTGCAGAATACGACAAGCTTCGCGCATCCGATCGAGCCCCGGTCCGCAGTCTTTTCCGCAGTCCTTTTGATGATCTTTCCCATCAGGCGCACTGCATCCATGTCGATTCCTGTTTTTGTGGAACCCACGTTTACGGATGAGCACACAAGCTCCGTCTCAGACAGAGCAATAGGTATGGACTCAAGCAGAAGTTTGTCTGCCGGCGTCATGCCCTTGGATACCAGCGCGCTGTAACCGCCCAGAAAGTTTACTCCCACATCATGTGCGGCCTGATCAAGAGTAAGCGCGATCTGCGCGAAGTCCTCAGGAGAGCGGCATGCACTGCCGCCGACCAGCGCGATCGGCGTCACGGAGATCCTCTTGTTGACGATCGGGATCCCGTAATCTGTGGAGATCTCCTCTCCTACCTTTACGAGGTTTTCTGCGCTCTTATATATTTTGTCATAGATCTTCTGCCGGAGGACCTGCAGGTCGGAATCGATGCAGTCAAGGAGACTGATTCCCATGGTGATCGTTCTTACATCGAGATTCTCCTTCTCGATCATTGCATTGGTCTCGCTGACTTCAGAGATATTGATCATATAGCCTCCTGTCGTTTAGAAAGCGGAATTTAAGTCTGTAACCGTACCGCAAATACACTCTCTGTATCAGATCCTGTGCATCAGATCAAAGATCTCTTCCTTCTGGCACTTGATCTGGACGCCGATCTTCTCTCTTCCGAGGACGGCCAGTTCATCCGCGATCTGCCCGAAAGGCTTTTCCAGAGTCGTCACATCGACGACCATCATCATATTGAAATATCCCTGTACGATCGTCTGGGAGATGTCGAGGATATTGATCCTGTTTTCCGCCAGATAAGTACATACACCGGCAATGATGCCGATCGTATCTTTGCCTACCACCGTGATGATCGCTCTCTGCATTGTAACCTCCAAAATGTTGCGCTGTTTACTGATCGATGATGCTTTGTTTTTATGTCAGATCTCCACCAGACAGGACGGTCTCTTTCTGTCCGCCACATATATGGGAAGATCCTCCGGACTGTAATCGGCCTCCGAACTCATGATCTCCACTCTGACAGTCTCAAAGGCAAGTTCCGGGAAATTGTTCTCCTGGCTCAGGTGTCCCAGAAAGATTCCCTTCAGGTGGTCATTGAGCACCCTGCTCAGGAGCCGGCCGCTCGTGACATTGGACAAATGTCCCTTGTCTCCCAATATCCTGCGCTTGAGCATATAGGGGTATCTCCCCACCTGAAGCATGTTCACATCATGGTTGGATTCTATCAGGAGCACATCGGAGTTTTTAAGGCATTCCACGGTGTAATCCGTAAAGCACCCCAGATCCGTGCACACGCAGGCTTTCTTTTTCCCGTAATAGATCCTGTAGCCCACCGGATCAGCCGCGTCGTGGGAGATCCTCATCGGATCGATCTGCATATCCTTGACGGTTATCTTCTCATCAGGACGGATCGGAACGAAGCGCTCCGGATCTATGTCTTTAAATTTCTCCATTCTTCTTATGGCTTCGATCGTTCCCCGGGTCGCATAAATGGGCATCTGCGACTTTTTCGCGATCATTGGCAGACCGCTGATGTGATCCGTATGCTCATGGGTGATGAAAATGCCGTCAATATCCCGAAGTTCGAGATCAAGGTCCTTCAGTGCTTCCACCGTTCTTTTCCTGCTGATCCCCGTGTCCAGCAGAAGATGCGTCGTATCAGACCCCACATATATGCAATTGCCGCTGCTGCCGCTCGCAATACTTTCAAATCTCATGTCTTTTGTTCATACCTGTTTTCCTGTTTATTATAAGTCCTCCGGCGGAATCGCTTCCGTCCCGAATTTCTCCCGAAGACGCGCGACAGCCTCGTCCACCTGGGAAGCTGCTCCGCCCGGTCCGTCAAACTCGTGCGTGTTGTCGATCACAGTGTCGCAGTGAGTCCGAAAGACCTCCTCGGATACCTGCCTCATCATGATGGAGCGGATCTTCTCATCGGAATATCCCCTGGACGCTTTAAGCCTGCTGCTCCTGACACTCTCCTCACAGTAAATGTACCACATGGAGTCAAGTATCCTGTCATATCCGTTTTCGATTAGAAGCGCGGATTCCAGGATAAAGAATTCCCTCTCTCCGCTTTCTTTCTCCCGAGCGATCTCCTCATGAATATAATTGTTTACAGCCGGATGCACAAGTTCATTGATCTTTGTAAGCAGCAGAGGATCCGAAAAGATCCTCCTCGCCATCTCCTGTTTATCGATCTCGCCGTTCTCAAGAAGAAGGTTCCCGTATCCGCTGCTGCCTGAAGCCTTTTCCTCCAACAGCTTCACAAGAGGTTCGTAGAGTATTCCTCCCGGAGCCTCCAGCTCCTTGGCTGCATTGTCAGACATCAGGATCCTGCAGTTGTAGTTGTTGTCAAGATATCGGAGGATCTCGCTCTTTCCTGCTCCGACTCCTCCTGTTACTCCGATCGTGATCATTGATGCTTTACTCTCTGTTTATATTATTTGGCCATGTACCAGTCTTTGCCGCTGTGTACATCGGTTTCCAGTTCCACTTCCAGATCAGCCGCGCCCGCCATTTCGGTGCCGAGCAGTTCCATGACCCGGGCTTCCTCCTCCGGGACTGTTTCGATCAGCAGCTCGTCGTGGATCTGCAGGATGAGCCTGGATCTGAGGTTTTCTCTGTGAAGGGCTTCCCAGACCCTGATCATCGCTATTTTGATAATATCTGCTGCCGTTCCCTGAATAGGTGAATTCATTGCCACCCGTTCGCCAAAAGAGCGCTGCATGAAATTGCTGCTCTTAAGTTCCGGAACAGGTCTTCTGCGGCCATACATTGTCTCCGCGTATCCGTTCTTCTTCGCATCGGCAACAAGCCTGTCAAGAAAATCCTTGATCCCGGGATATGTTTTGAAATATGCCTCTATATACTCCGCCGCCTCTTTCCTGGAGATACTTAGTCCCTGACTTAGGCCGAAGGAACTAATTCCGTATACAATGCCGAAATTAACAGCCTTCGCATTTCTCCTCTGCAGCGGTGTGACTTCCTCAAAGGGAGTGTGGAATACCTTGGAAGCAGTGATCCTGTGGATATCCTCATTTTCCTTGTAGGCATCGATCAGTTCTCTGTCACCGCTCATATGCGCGAGGATCCTCAGTTCGATCTGGGAGTAGTCCGCATCAGCGAACAGCATTCCATCCGCGGGAATGAATGCCTTACGGATCTTCTTGCCCATCTCCGTCTTCATGGGAATGTTCTGAAGATTGGGATCTGTCGAGCTGATCCTTCCCGTCGCTGTTATCGTCTGATTAAAGCTTGTGTGGATCCTGCCGTCCTTTGCCACGTAGGCCGCAAGGCCGTCAGCATAGGTCGATTTGAGTTTGGTAACCGCCCTGTACTGCAGTATATCGTCTACGACAGGATAATCGGGGGCAAGCTTCTCGAGGACTCCCGCAGCTGTGGAATAACCCGTTTTTGTCTTCTTGCCGCCGGGCATTCCCATCTTCTCAAAGAGAATAACACCGAGCTGTTTGGGGGAAGCGATATTAAACTCCTCCCCGCAGGCTTTATAGATCCTCTCTGCCAGTTCGTCAGCCTGTTTGCCGAGCTGCGCGCTGTAGTCCCTGAGGGCCTCGGGCCTGATCCTTATTCCGATCCTCTCCATGTCGTGAAGAATAAAACATAAAGGTCTCTCGATCTGCCTGTAAAGACTGATCATTCCCTCTTCTCTGAGCCGATCCTCCACAGGGCCCGCAGCTCTGCTCAGTACCGATGCCATGCCGCAGGCGTACCCGATAAGATCTTCTCTCTGTTCCTTAAGAGCCTGCTTCTTCGTTTTTTTGTCGAAGATCTGCTTCCATGTGGGATATGACTCCTCGAGATACTCGGAAGCGGTCATTTCAGGCTGATAATCGCTCTGGAGAGGGTTTACAAGATAGCACTCTGTCAGAAGATCCGCAAATCCCCCGAGCTTTATTCCGTCCCTGAAATCCTGGCTGCTGTCGATCCCCCAGATCGGAAACTGGTTCTTAAGTCCGAAGACACAAATGCTGACCGGCTCGGGACTGACATCATCCGCTGTTTCTTTTCCACAGGCTTCAAAGGCCTTTGCGCGGAGTTTGCTGAAAATTTCGAGAAGATCCGTCTCCGACAGGGCATCTGCACCGTCAGATCCAGACGCATCCAGAAAGACCGCCCTTTTCCCGATACACAAAGCGGCAGCGCTGAAAAGTTCCTCTCTCTCTTCGCCATACTTCACGGGGTCCATCACAGGATAAATGCCCAGATAGCAAGGGGATGCGGAATCCGCCTTTTCCATCTCCCTGAGTATGCTGCCAAGATAGTCCTGTGCCTCGGATTTCTTTGTGATCACTTTGGAAGTGAGCTCCTCACGGCTTCCGGTCGCCGCATCCGCGTCGAATCTGGGAAGCAGGGCTCTGAAATTAAGCTCCGTGAAGAGATGAAATGCCTCCGGGGTATAGAGATTTCCGATTCTGGCATCTTCCCAGTCCGTCTCTATGTCGCAGTCGGTCTTAATCGTCACTAAATAAAGGCTCAGTCTGGCAAGGTCTTCATTCTCGGCAAGGTTTTTTCTAAGGGCAGGTTTTTTGATCTCGTCCAAATGAGCATAGACACCGTCCACGCTGCCGTAGTCCACGATCAGCTGTGTCGCTGTCTTCTCGCCGACTTTGGGAACGCCGGGCACATTGTCGGAACTGTCGCCCATGAGCGCCTTGACATGGATGAATCCGTCAGGTGTAACCTGATATCTCTCAAGGACATCGGCGGCATAATAGTTCTCTATGACCGTCTGCCCCTGTCTGGTCTTAGGGATCCTTATACACGTGTGCTCCGTGGCGATCTGCAGAAGATCCCTGTCTCCCGACAAAAGCGAGACTTCCATTCCCTCTGCTTCACCGCGCCTTGCCAGGGTACCGAGAATATCATCCGCTTCAAGACCTGCCTGCTCGCGGATCTGAATTCCCATGGCCTTCAGCACTTTTTTGATCAGCGGGACCTGTTCACGAAGTTCTTCGGGCATAGGTTTGCGGGTTCCCTTGTATTCCTTGTATATCTCATGGCGGAAAGTGGGCGCATGCACATCAAATGCCACCGTCAGAAAATCCGCCTTCTCCTCGTCGAGGATCTTAAAGAGTATGTTCAGAAAGCCGAAAACAGCCCCGGTGTGCAGACCCGCTGCATTGGTCAGATCCGGCATGCCGTAAAATGCTCTGTTGAGAATACTGTGCCCGTCCACGAGCACAAGCTTTTTGCTGTCCATCAGGTTATTTTCCTTTCGCTGCAGCCCATGCAGCTCCTATTGATAAAAAAGCACCACAAACAGGACGATGACAAAAGCCGCCGTCGTTATGATCTCCGAGGCGATCGCTGTCATTTTGATCCCTTGTCTTGAGCTGAGCCGCTTTCTCTGAAGTTCCATAAGATCTGCCAGATCCTTGTCAACATCAAAAGTCGCTCCCGCTTCAAGCCTTTCCAGTCCCTCATAGATCAGATACTGGATCCTCAGTTCATCTCTGCAGTTCTCGCACTCTTCTATGTGCGTAAGAAACTCTGAGAGTTTCATCTCGTCCAGCCTGTCGTGAAGAAAATCCTGGATCAGGCCGTTAAACTCTTTACAATCCATAAATGTATCAGCTCCCCTCTCTTCAGATAAGGGACTCCGGGCCAAAGGAGTTGGGAAGAAGCTCCTCGAGTGTAAAGATCTTATAGTCCTCCCTGCTTCTGGCTACGATTATTACAAAGGTTTCACTGTCACAGAACTCACGCATAAACTGTCTGCAGCTGCCGCAGGGATAGCTGTATCCCTCCGGCTCTTCCTCTCTGCCGCCTGCGATCGCGATCGCCCGAAATACGCGCTCCCCTTCGCTCACGGCTTTCACCATTGCTGTTCTCTCCGCGCAGATCGTTACCGGATAAGCCGCGTTTTCAATGTTGCAGCCCCCATAGATCCTGCCGCTCTCAGTCAGAAGCGCCGCGCCGACGGCAAATCCCGAATAGGGAATATAAGAGCGGGTTCTCATAAAGAGCGCCTCCGAGATCAGTTCGGAAATGATCTCACCGCTGAGAGTGATCTGATTATTTCCCATATCTCACCGTCCTTTATTCATTCCGCAGCGTCCCGGCGGGCAAGGATCTTCACCGCCTCGATCGCCGTCCTGATCGCGCTGTCCGTGTCGTGAACAATGGGATTTGACAAACCTTTTTTCGCTCTTGTCTGATTGGCCATTGTCAGAAGGACCGTGCCGGTCCTGACTTTCCTGTATCCGCCCACAATGAACAGAGTCGCGGATTCCATCTCCGAGGCCAGACATCCCAGTTTCAGATAAGCGTCCCAATTCTGGAGCAGCACTGCGCTGTTAGGAAGAAGTTCGGGATTATGCTGTCCGTAAAAAGCGTCCTTACAATGTACAACACCGATGTGATATCTCTCGCCCCGTTTCTGCGCTGCGTCTTCAAGAGCACTTAAGACCGCATAATCCGAGACAGCCGGATATTCAATAGGCGCATACTCTCTGCTGGTGCCATCCATGCGGATCGCGCCCGACGCGATCACCAGGTCTCCGCTCATAACCTCTTCCTGCATTCCTCCGCATGTGCCTACCCTGATAAAAGTATCCGCGCCGCAGTTCGCCAGTTCCTCCAGCGCGATCGCAGCGGAGGGGCCTCCGATGCCGGTAGAAGTCACGCTCAGCTTCACGCCGTCCACTGTTCCCGTAATAGTTATATATTCTCTGTTGTCGGCCACCAGTACAGGGTCGTCAAAATACTGAGCGATCTTCGCGCACCGCTTCGGATCACCGGGCAGCAGTACATACCTCCCCACTTCCCCTTTTGCCACCTGAATGTGGTACTGTCTTTCAGGATCGATTGAATATGCTGGAATCATGTGTTTTCTCCTTTCCTATCGCAGCACCCGCCTCAGCACATAGCGCAGAGTGAGCACATCCACCGGTTTCGTAATATAGGCATCCATTCCGCTCTCCGCGGCCTTGCAGCGATCCTCCTTAAATGCGTTGGCTGTCATGGCTATTATCGGGATCTGGGCCCTGCTTCTGTCAGGGAGAGATCGGATCCTTTCGGTCGCCTCATATCCGTCCATGACAGGCATCTGAATGTCCATCAGAACTGCCGAGTAATACCACGGGTCAGATTCAATGATCCTCTGCAGGGCTTTCTTGCCGTTCTCGGCCGTCTCCACTTTAAAGCCGTCCTCGATCAGCATATCCTCCGCGATCTCCCTGTTGAGCGGATTATCTTCCACGAGAAGAAGTCTCCTTCCCTCGATCCAGCCCACATCAGCTCCTTTTTTTCTGCTCGCGCTGTCGCGGTCCTGGAAGACAGCCATATCTCCGCTGTCCACCCCTTTCAGTTCCTGATCTCCATTTTCGTCCGCTTCTGAGTTAAACTCGTCTACCGGCCGGAATTCCAGGTCTACTACAAACTCCGTGCCGACATTCTCCTCGCTCTCCACACTTATATTGCCGCCCATCATGTCCACGATTCCCTTGGCTATGGACATTCCCAGACCACTCCCGTAGGAATTGTTCTCGATCCTTCCGGTCTCTCTCTCGAAGGGTTCGAAGACGCGGCCGATAAATCCTTTTCCTATACCGATCCCTGTGTCGGTCACCCTGAACACGTAGCCGCAATATCTTCGTCCGCTCTGGTGCGGCTTCTGGTGTATCATAAGGCTGACCGAACCTCCGGGCTCCGTGTACTTGACCGAATTACTAAGAAGATTAAGAAGGACCTGGGTGATCCTTGTCTCATCGCAGTAAACCTCATAGTTCACTACAGACTCGATGTCGATCGTGAACGTCAGATTCCTGGCTGTCATCTGCGGCTGAAGGATACCACGGATCTTCTCCACAAGTTCCCTCAGATCGCATTTGTTTTCATTGATCGTGATCCTACCGCTCTCGATCCTGCTCATGTCAAGCACGTCATTGATCAGCCTGAGAAGATGATTGCTGGAAGTGCGTATTTTCTCCAGGGCATCCCTGACTTTCTCTTTGTCGTCGAGATGAGAGGACGCAATGTTCGTAAATCCCATGATAGCATTCATCGGAGTCCTGATATCATGGGACATGTTGGTGAGGAAAGTGCTCTTAGCCGAATCGGCGCTTCTTGCCCTGTCCAGAGCCCCTTCGAACAGCCTTCTCTGCTGCAGTTCCCTGCTCATCTCATCCTGGATGCAGGATACGCCTACGAAGGCCTTAGGGCCATCCTCTGCCTGGATCATCCTCATCCGGAAATACTCCGGTCCCCTGCTCGTGATCGCCCTGAATACGAAACTGCAGAAGCCGTCGCTCTCAAGCCTGCTCCTGAGGCTGTCCAGGCTCACAGCCCCGATAAAGAGATCGTAGTCATAGGAATAAATGCAGCTGTCCGCGATCTCAAGCATGGTCAGCGAGAACTTGTCCCTGAACATTCCCGACAGATTCTTTGAAAATCTTCCCGCCATTTTGAAGATCTCATAGGAATCGTTAGACATATCCAGGATCAGCGCCACTTCGTATTCCCGAAGGAGCGCGTCAAGGATCACTTTCTGTCTCGAAGAGAGGCCGCTGCCTCCCTCATTTATATCCGCCGCTTTGTGAGCGGCATCTCTGTTATTATCATTCATATGGTAACGCTCCACTCCGGCTGTAGCTCAGGCCGGATCCTCCCCCTGCATTACACTGTTCGGGCGTTATGCAGTCCGCTGCAGCAGCCCGGAAGCCGCATCGTGCTTCCGAAACTCTTATTATGATACCATTTCCCCTGTAAAAATCTCAACATCACGCTCAATTTCCTGTTTTAAAATATTGAAAGCATGATATAATAGGCAGAAACCAATGCATCCTTGTATACAATGATTCAAAAAAGGAGATTCCTTATGGATAATAACCTGAATTTCCACGACGATAATATCCTGGCGAGATTCTTCGGCAGATCATCCAACTATACAGACATCCCAAACCCGCTCTTCAAAGAGTACAATGTCAAGAAAGGACTTAGAAATGATGACGGTACAGGCGTCCGGATCGGCCTTACCAAGGTAAGCGACGTCATTGGATACACAAAAGACGCAGACGGGAACGTTGTACCCTGTGAGGGCGACCTGATCTACAGGGGCTACAGCATCAGGGATCTTTTAAAGAACCGTCAGGGCCATTTCGGCTATGAGGAGACGGTCTTTCTGCTGTTGTTCGGCTACCTTCCTGACCGCACCGAGTTTGACAACTTCAAAAAGTGCATCTCGGCCCGCTACGATCTTCCCGCGGATTTCCTCACAAACGATATTCTTCAGACTCCCTCGAGGAATCTGATGAATAAGCTCCAGTCCAGCACGATCTCTCTCTACAATTACGCTCTGGATCCGGATGCGCAGGATGTCTATCAGACCCTTCTCAAGGGCATTGATCTCGTTGCCAAGTTTCCTTCCATCGGGTGCTATTCCTATTTTGCCAAGATGCACCATTTTTACAGGCAGTCGCTGATCATCCATTATCCCAGACCGGAATACTCTATCGCGGAGAACATCCTTTACATGCTCAGAAGCGACGGAAAGTTCACGGAGAGGGAGGCTTCCGTCCTCGACGCGATCCTCATGATCCACGCGGATCACGGCGGAGGAAATAACTCCACCTTCACCAACGTCGTTATGGGATCGACCGGAACCGATCTGTACTCTGCTGTCTGCGGCTCTATCGGCTCCCTCAAGGGTCCCAAACATGGCGGCGCCAACATCAGCGTCAACAAGATGATGCAGCAGATCATCGCTGACACGAAATATTCCTGTGACGATACTCTGCTGCGCTCCATTGTGGACAGGATCCTGGATAAGGACTATTTTGACAATTCCGGCCTGGTCTACGGATTCGGCCACGCCGTATACACTCTGAGCGATCCCAGATGCGAACTTCTCCGCTCTCTGTGCAAGACGCTTGCGGAGGAACAAGGCTGCCCCGAGAGATACAAGTTCTACTCCAAATTCGAGAACATTGTCAAGGAAGCAGTCCTTGAGAACCGCGGAAAGCCGATCTGCACAAATGTTGATTATTATTCAGGTTTCGCCTACACAATGCTGGGCATCCCGGAAGATCTCTTTACTCCTCTGTTCGCGATCGCGCGTGTGGCCGGCTGGGTCGCCCACAACGTCGAGAACAAGATGTATGACGGAAAGATCATGCGTCCCGCCACGAAATATATCGGCGATCACCAGAAATATGTCCCTATGAAGAAGAGATGATCGCTTTAAAACGCTGTGAACGAAAAAGGG
>CAMKAA010000014.1 GCA_946410365.1 uncultured Lachnospiraceae bacterium
ATGGTGATCGAGGGAGACAGGTTTAAAGTGGAATCTGTCGAATCGACAGTTGTAATGAACAGACTGCGCTGGTGACAGGGGAGAGGTCACCAGGGCGTTAAGGGGAGTTTACGTAAGATAAAGGGACTGCCGCATCAGGAATGATTTTCCGGTGCAGCAGTCCCTTTAGTAATCCGACATTTTGGAGGCCGCGGATCAGGCCAGCGCCTGTTCGATATCAGCGATGATATCACTGACATTCTCAATGCCAACGGACAGACGGATCAGATCCGGTCCGACGCCGCTTGCGATCAGTTCTTCGTCCGTGAGCTGGCGGTGCGTGGAATTGGCGGGATGAAGAATGCAGGTGTGGGCGTCCGCAACGTGAGTCGCGATCATTGCAACCTTGAGCTTCTTCATAAATGCCTCTGCGGCAGCTCTTCCGCCCTTGAGACCGAAGGAGATGACGCCGCAGGTTCCGTTCGGCATATACTTCTGAGCTCTTTCGTAGTATTTGTCGCCGGGAAGGCCGGGATAGGTAACCCATGCTACTTTGTCATTGCTGCTCAGATATTCGGCGACCTTCTGCGCGTTCTCGCAGTGCCTGGGCATGCGGACAGCCAGAGACTCGATGCCGAGATTTAAAAGGAAAGCGTTCATGGGAGCCTGAATGGAACCGAAATCTCTCATGAGCTGTGCGGTGCACTTTGTGATAAAAGCGCCGCCAAGGCCGAACTTCTCAGCATATGTGATCCCGTGATAAGAATCATCGGGGGTGGTAAGGCCGGGGAACTTGTCGGCGTGTGCCATCCAGTCGAATTTGCCGCCGTCAATGATGGCGCCGCCTACGGTTGCGTCATGTCCGTCCAGGTACTTGGTCGTGGAGTGGGTGACGATATCGGCGCCCCATTCGATCGGCCTGCAGTTGATGGGAGTGGCAAAGGTGTTATCTACGATGAGCGGTACGCCGTGCGCGTGAGCTGCCTTTGCGAAACGCTCGATGTCAAAGACGACGAGTGCGGGGTTGGCGATGGTCTCGCCGAAAACAGCCTTGGTGTTGGGGCGGAAAGCCTTTTCGAGCTCTTCGTCGCTGCAGTCAGGATCGACGAAAGTGAATTCGATGCCCATCTTGCGCATCGTTACGTTGAAAAGGTTGAAAGTGCCGCCATAAATTGTGGAGGCGCTGACAATGTGATCACCGCAGCTCGCAATGTTGAAGACACTGAAGAAGTTGGCTGCCTGGCCGGAAGAGGTCAGCATACCTGCTGTTCCGCCTTCCAGGGCGGCGAGCTTGGCTGCCACCATGTCGTTGGTGGGATTCTGAAGACGGGTATAGAAGTAACCGGAAGCCTCCAGGTCGAACAGTTTGCCCATGTCTTCGCTTGTATCGTATTTAAAGGTTGTGCTCTGAATGATCGGGATCATTCTGGACTCGCCGTTTTTGGGTGAATAACCGGCTTGAATGCACATTGTTTCTCTTTCCATTTTTGTTACCTCCGCTGTGAATGTCTTCTTTCCGTATTCCGGATCTATTCTTAATACATCTTAAAAGATGTCGGGGAGTATGGCAAATACTAATTTGTTCATTTTGTATCTGTCAAAAAAGAATCGGAACATACGGAACTGCTGTAAAGACAGGATTTTGAAAGAGGGAATTCATTGTCTGTATAAATCGAACATGATATCATTGATTTATAAAAAAGAGCAGCTCTTAACCGAATTGCCGGGAGGGTATATATGGCACAGGATAACAGAATTTATGTAACGGGGCATAAGAATCCGCATGCGGATTCAGTTGCAGCGGCAATCGCTTACGCGGAATACAAGAAAGCACAGGGATATGACGCGATTCCCTGTGTTCTGGGCAAGATCAACAAGGAGTCCCAGTATCTGCTGGACAGATTCGGATTTGAAAAGCCCATGCTTCTCGAGACGGCTCAGGTGCGGCTTGACGAAGTGGATCTGGCCGCCCCTTACTCGATCACTCCGGAGACCACTATCTTCGAGACGGTGGGACTTATGAAGAAAGAGGACAGAGAGGGATTCGCAGTAGTCGATGAGAATGATCTGGTGATCGGGTGGGTCTCCAAGTCGGATCTGGCAAATATTGCGCTCAATGATACGAAGAATTCCCACCCGATGCTCAGGGATACTCCCACAGAGTACATAGCTAAGACGATCAACGGTAAGATTCTTTATGATGACGATCAGCGTCATCTAAACGGCAAGGTGAGTATCCTCACTATGACGAACAAAGAGAATCTCGAGGATTACGAGGTGGCAGACAGGATCGTGATCACGGGCGGCAATAAGAAGGCCCAGAAGATCCTGATCGAAAAAGGGGCCGGTATGCTTATCATCATCTGGGAGACTTCCGTGGATGACAGTGTACTTAAACTCGCGAAGGAGCACCACTGCACGATCATAACATCCGGATACGGCGCGATGAATACCTCCAGGTATCTGTATTTTGCCCCTCCCGTGAGGATGATGATGACGCTCAAGCCCATGAAGTTCTACGGACATGAGCTGGCGGAGGATGCAGGCAGGAAGATGGCACGCACACAGTTCAGGGCGTTTCCTGTCGTAGATGACGACAATCACCTGGTGGGATATGCGATGAGATCCCATATCCTCAACTACAATGACAAGCAGCTGATCCTGGTAGATCACAATGAGTTCTCCCAGTCGGTCAAGGGAATTGAGAAGGCAAGAGTGCTGGAAGTAATTGACCACCACAGAGTCACCGACTTCTCCACGTCCAGACCGGTAAGTTTCAGAAATGAGATCGTAGGCAGCACCTGTACGATCATCGCGACGATCTTCAGGGAAAACCAGGTACCCATCGAGGAGAACCTGGCAGGCCTTATGCTCGGCGGACTTTTGTCGGATACGATGAACCTTCAGACTCCTACGACGACGGATAAGGACAGGCAGACAGCCAACATACTGGCTGCTCTGGCGGGGCTTGATCTCGACCAGTTCTCAGAGGAACTTTTCTCCCTTACAGAGGATGAGGGAGGATCTTTGGAAGAGCTGATGAGCCGCGATATTATTTTCGAGGATGTCATGGGCGTCCGGCTTATGCTCACGAAGGTAAATGTTCCTCAGGTGGAGCCTTACAGGGACAGAGCGGAAGACATGCAGCAGGCGCTGGATATGCTGACCAAGAACAAGAACGCGGATATCGGAATCCTTTCCATTACTTCGGCTTTGGAGAACAGTTCGATCCTGTTCGCTTCGGGAGAGAAAGGAAACTGGCTCTTTGAGGCTTATCCGGATCATGAGGGAGAGCCCCACAGCGTTCAGGAAGGCCTGGTATCCAGAAAGATGCAGATGCTGCCCAAACTCTCAAAAGTAATCAGTAAGTACGCTTGATGCCGCTAATCCGGCCAAACAATGATCACTGACAGATATGAAAATGCCCCGGCTTGCCGGGGCATTTTTTAAGGAGGATTATGAAAACATTTATCTGGCAGTGATCTTTATCCCATGATCACTTCTACGTTGTATTCTTTCTGACCCTTTTTGTAGGGGATAACATGTCCGGCAATTTCTTTGCCGTCAACGATCATTTTCTTTACACCCTTTTCAACATGATCAGGATTCCTGACGCTGATATGATATATGCCTTCTCTGTAAGTGCGGGTCAGCTCAAAATCACCGAAATCATCGGGGATGCAGGGATCGATGCTAAGACCGCTCAAAGTGGGGTATACACCCAGAATGTACTGGGAGATATCTGTGAAGGTCCAGGCCGCTGTTCCGGTCAGCCAGCTGTTCTTTCCCTCACCGAAGTTGGGTGCTTCAGGACCGGCTACCATCTGAGAATAGACATAGGGTTCTGTTCTGTGGATCTCGCTGAACTCTTCGACGCAGGAAGGGCATGTCTTCCAATAGATCTCAAAAGCTCTGTTTCCGCGTCCGATGACGGTTTCCGCGATAGATACCCAGGGATTATTGTGGCAGAAGATACCGCCGTTTTCTTTGTATCCCGGAGGATAGGAGGAAACCTCACCAAGTTCCACATGATATCTTGTGTAAGCGGGTTTCAAGAGAGCAATGCCATACTTGGAATCCAGGATCTCTTTTACACTGTCGAGAGCCTGAAGCGCTTCGCCGGTCTCTTTGCCGACGCCTGCAAGAACGCAGAAGCCCTGGGGCTCAATGTAAATCTGACCCTCTTCACACTCGTGGGAGCCTACTTTGTGGCTGAAAGCATCGTAAGCGCGGACAAACCACTTTCCGTCCCAGCCATCGGTGAGAAGTGTCTTCTCCATGATATCGCGCTCTTTGCGCATCGCGGCGGCTTCATCCTTAAGTCCGATGAGATCGCACAGATCCGCGTACTCGCCGGCGTATTTGACGAACATTCCGCCAATGAACACTGATTCAGCAACCGGTCCTTCACTGGGGCCTGAGGTCTGGAAGGATTCTCCCGAGTGCTCAGAGAAGCAGTTGAGATTGAGGCAGTCGTTCCAGTCAGCGCGGCCTATGAGCGGGATGCCGTGAGGCCCCTTGTGGGTGATCGTGTAGTTCACGCTCCTGCGCAGATGCTCCATGAGAGGCTGCGCGAGAGAAGCATCATTATCAAAGGGCACAGACTCATCCAAAATAGAGACATCGCCTGTCTCGCGGATATAAGCGCTGACAGCTGCGATGAGCCAGAGCGGGTCATCGTTAAATCCGCTGCCGATATCGGCATTGCCTTTCTTGGTAAGGGGCTGATACTGGTGGTACGCGCTGCCGTCGGGGAACTGCGTGGAGGCAATGTCGATGATCCTTTGTCTTGCGCGCTCGGGTACAAGGTGAACGAAACCGAGCAGATCCTGGCAGGAATCTCTAAAGCCCATGCCTCTCCCGATGCCGGACTCATAATAAGAGGCGCTGCGGGACATATTGAAGGTGATCATGCACTGGTACTGATTCCAGATGTTGACCATTCTGTCCACTTCAGGACGGGAACTGGTGACATGGAATTTGCTGAGCAGTTCGCCCCAGTAACTGCGCAGGGTTTCATAAGCTGCAATGACAGCCTCGCGATCATGATATTTGCGGATCATGGCGCGCGCTTTGGTCTTATTGATGACTCCGTAGGATTCCCACTTTTCTTCAACGGGATTTTCCACATAGGTTAACTGGAATACTACACTGGTACTTTCGCCCGGAGCGAGTTTGAGATCGAGTTCAAAGACAGCGCAGGGAGACCATCCGCTTGCAACCGTGTTTTTGCAGGAGCCTCTTTCAACCACATCGGGAAGGGCGGGGCTTCTGTAATCACCTATAAAGGAACGCCTGTCGGTATCAAAACCGCTGATCGGACGATTGACAGAGAAGACAGCATACATATTTCTGCGCTCTCTGTATTCCGTACGGTGATATACAGCTGCGTAATCGAGCTCACTGTAATTTTCGATGGAAGTCTTTTCCGGTTTTTTAAGTCCGCTGATCTTGTAACCGAGATTGGACTCAATTTCAACTTCACCGGTAGAGAGGTTTCGCTGGAAATTCTTCTGGTCATCGTCGGCATCCCAAAGGCACCACTCTACATAGGGGAATACCTTGAGGCTCTTTGCCTGAACGGATTCGTTCTTAATATCAAGGAGGATAAGCTCGCAGGTATCACCCATGGGGACGAAATTGAGCTGGCTGACAGAAACGCCGTTTTTAGAAGAAGAAAAACGGGAATAACCCATGCCGTGCCTGCACTCATAACTGTCCAGTTCTGTCTTGGAAGGCTGCCAGCCGGTATTCCAGACAGTGTTTTCATCTTTAATATATATGTACTTTCCATTTCCGTCGTAAGGGACGTCATTGTAACGATAACGTGTAAGCCTTAGAAGACGTGCATCCTTATAAAAGGAATAACCTCCGCATGTATTGGAAATCAGCGTGAAGAAGTCCTGGTTTCCGAGATAATTGATCCAGGGGAGAGGAGTTTTGGGAGTTGTGATCACGTACTCTCTGTTGGCATCATCGAAATGTCCGAATTTCATATTGTCCTCCATGTTTTCGAGTTTTTTATAACGATAAACTTATATGAATACATTATAGTTTTAGTTAATTTCAAGTACAACTGTAACAATGCCAAAAAAACGAAAACGTTTTAGAATAAAATTACCAAAACAGACTATTTTGACTGTCAATTCAAACAAAACAACTGCTTTGGTTTTGGCAAAATCTAACAATTTTGTAAAAACGCATCAAAACTATCGAAAATGGGCTTGAAAAATATAAGAAATAGATATACAGTAGAACTACAAAAACGTTTAAGTGATTTAGACGGGTTTGAAACGAAACAATATTGGGTGTTTTGTAGTAACGGGAGACGAATATGGTTTCGATGAAAGACTTGGCTGCTGCCTGTAATGTCTCGATTGCAACTGTGAGCAAGGCTCTGAACGATCAGCATGATGTTAGTGCCAAGACGAAGGAAATGGTCAGAAGGAAGGCTAAGGAATTGGGATACTTTCCGAATTCAGCAGCCAAAGCCCTCAAGACCAACCGCTCCCATAACATTGGAGTCCTGTTCGTGGACGAAGCCCAAAGTGGTCTGACCCATGATTTCTTCGCGAATGTGCTGGATAGTTTCAAGAGGACTATAGAACTGCAGGACTATGACCTGACACTGGTCAACTGCAGCAAAGAGCATCATGGATCCATGACTTATCTGGAGCGGGCAAGGTACAGGGGGTTTGACGGAGTGGCAATAGCCTGTATCGATTTCAAGGACCCGGAAGTGATCGAACTGGTCGACAGCAACATACCCGTTGTGACGATCGACTACATTTTCAATAACCGGATCGCTGTGATCTCGGACAATGTAAAGGGAATGAGAGATCTGGTCACATATGTGTATGAAATGGGACACAGAAAGATCGCTTATATTCACGGGAAAGACTCTTCGGTAACACAGGCAAGAGTTTCTTCTTTCTACACAACCTGTTCGCAGCTTGGCATCGAAGTTCCGGATGAATACTTGAAGGTAGCTGATTACAGGAACACGGAGGAAGCTTACCAGAGAACGATGGAACTTCTGGATCTGAGCGATCCGCCGACCTGCATCCTTTATCCGGATGATTTCGCGGGTTTCGGCGGGATCAACGCGATCAGGGAGAGAGGATTTCAGATCCCGGAAGATATCTCTGTGGCAGGTTACGATGGGATACGGATCGGAAGGCACATCGAACCGAAGCTCACAACGATCCGTCAGGACACGAAGCAGATCGGAAAGCTGGCGGCGGAAAACCTGATCAAGCTGATAGAACATCCGAGATCTACGATCATCCGCCCGATAGTTGTAGAAGGTGAACTTTACAAGGGAAGTACGGTAAAGGATATCAACAAAGTCGCTGAGTGATGACAAGGCGGCAGTCGTGTATCGATCACAATGGCAATCACCGCGAAAGCGGAATGCAAATAAAGTACAAAACATACCGTGCACAATAGTGTGTGCGGCAAATAAAAGGGAGGTATACCTAATGAAAAAAAGAACACTTAGTCTGATTCTCGCAACGGCTATGGTGGCCGGATCTCTCGTAGGATGCGGCGGAAGCACTTCCGCAAGCAGCTCCAGTGCACCTGCTGAGGCGCCCGCAGCTGAGGCTGAGGCCACTGAGGCAGAGGCTCCTGCAGCAGAAGCAGAAGCAGCACCTGCAGCGGACGACGCATCTATCGTCAACATCTACTGCTGGAACAATGAGTTCCCCAACAGAATGATGGATCACTATCCCGGATTTGAGGCGAATGATCCCGCTGACTCCACAAAGGGCGGCAAGATCGGTGACAAAGTCATCAACTTCATCGTTACCGACAACAAGGACAATATGTATCAGAACAAGCTGGATGAGGCTCTTGCAGCTCAGGCTACCGCAGCTGACAAGGATAAGGTTGATATCTTCCTGATCGAAGCTGACTACGCTATGAAGTACACAGATCCCGCTGTCAACGTAGCAATGCCTCTGGATGAGCTGGGAATCACAGACGCTGATCTTTCCAAGCAGTTCCAGTATACCAAGGACGTAGTTACAGACGCAGACGGCAAGATCCGCGGCTCCTCCTGGCAGGCATGCTCCGGCGGCCTGATCTTCAACAGAGAGATCGCTAAGCAGGTTCTCGGTTCCGATGATCTTGAGACTGTTCAGGCTGCAGTTGCTGACTGGGATGCATTCAATGCGACAGCTCAGAAGATGAAAGACGCAGGCTTTAAGATTGTTGCTACTGCAAACGATACCTTCCGTGTATACTCCAACAACGTATCCGGCAAGTGGGTACAGGATGGCAAGATCGTTGTTGATGACAACGTAAAGAAATGGGCAGACGATTCCAAGGCTCTCGTAGACGCAGGCATGACCACAACCAACGATATGTGGAGTGATGACTGGAGCAAGGGCTTCCAGGCACCCGGCGATGTATTCTGCTACTTTGGACCCGCATGGCTGATCAACTTCTCCATGGGCGCTGATCCTTCCAAGGAAGATGACGGCTCCATCGCACACGCAGGCGGCTGGGGACTTGTAAACGGACCTCAGGGCTTCTACTGGGGCGGCACATGGATCTGCGCAGCACAGGGCACAGACAATGCTGATGTTGTTAAGGATATCATCCTCAACATGACAACCAACGACGATATCATGAAGGACATCGCAGTTAAGGATTCCGATTGCGTCAACAATAAGGACGTCCTCACTGCACTTGCAACCGACGAATCTTTCGGCAACGCTATCCTTGGCGGCCAGAACCCTTATCAGATGCTTTCCGACGGCGCTGAGAAGATCGACCTGAGCAACCTTTCCGAGTATGATCAGGCATGCGTAGAAGAGTATCAGAACGCTATGAAGAACTTCTTCGACGGAAACGCTACTTATGAGGAAGCTCTTGACCAGTTCTTCAAAGCTGTAGGCGAGAAGCACCCTGAGCTTGCACAGTAATCCGGGTTTTTCAATAAACACAGGATCATCTGAAGAAAGCATAGTATAAGATTTAAATGTGAGGGCCTGTCCTGCTTGATGGGCAGGCCCTTATTTTGTCAAAAAAGAGTTATTCAGGTCCAAGATCTGTTTTAAGATCCGGAGGACGCCCCGTCCCGGGGTACTTTCGCAGGGCGCGGAGCGTGCTGCGGGTTTTAAAAAAAGCACGTACAATCTTTTGGGAGGGAAGGATGGAAAAGACGGCACATAAAACCAATAATGTAAACAAACATAACAGGTGGGGATATATTTTCCTTATTCCGTTCATTGTGGTATTTGTGATCTTTCAGCTGATCCCGCTGATCAGCACGATCTACAACAGTTTCTTTGAGAACTACATGAGCGGGCTGAAGCATGTCGGACCGAAGTTTATCGGACTGGCCAACTATGCAAAGCTGTTCAGCAGCGGTGATCTCCCTACTTATTTCAAGAATACGATGATCATGTGGATCCTCGGTTTTGTGCCGCAGATCCTGGTTTCGCTTCTTCTCGGCGCGTGGTTCACAGATCCCTCGCTCAGACTCAGGGGACAGAGATTTTTCAAGACAGTTATCTATCTTCCGAACCTGATCATGGCATCCGCTTTCTCAATGCTCTTTTTCACATTGTTCAGTGACAGCGGCCCGATCAACTCGATCCTTGTATCGATCGGAATCTTCGCCAAGCCTTACAGTTTCATGTCCCATGTGTGGAGTGTAAGAGGCCTGGTCGCGATGATGAACTTCCTGATGTGGTTCGGGAATACGACGATCCTCCTGATGGCGGGTATGATGGGTATTGACCAGTCCCTGTTTGAGGCGGCGGAAGTGGACGGCGCTACTGCCAGACAGATCTTCTTCCAGATCACGCTTCCCCTGCTCCGCCCGATCCTGATCTATGTTATGATCACATCCCTGATCGGCGGTCTGCAGATGTTCGATGTTCCTCAGATCCTGACCAACGGCAAGGGCGATCCGATGAGATCCTCCATGACCCTGATCATGTATTTGAACAAGCACCTGTTCAGTAAGAACTACGGCATGGCCGGTGCGCTTTCCGTAATCCTGCTGATCATCACGGGAATCCTGAGTCTGATCGTATTCAGAGTTTCCGCTACAAACGAGAAAAAGTAAGGAGGAGAATGCAATGAGCGAAAGCAAAGCTAATAAACAGACAAATTCTGTACATGCGAGAAGAGCACTTGCCTATATCGTGCTGATCATTCTTTCCTTCCTTTGCCTGATCTGGTTTTACGTGCTGTTTATTAACGCGACGCGTTCCAACAACCAGTTGAAGTCCGGCTTTACGCCGTTCCCCAGCACCTACCTGGTCAGAAACATGACGAACCTCTTTAAGGGCTCGACACCTGTTGTAAGGGGTATGATCAACTCCCTGATCATCGCGGCCAGCAGCGCAGTCCTGTGTGTTTACTTTTCAACCATGACTGCTTACGGCATCCACGCCTATGATTTCAAGGGCAAAAAAGCGATCTTCACTTTTATCCTTGCCATCATGATGATCCCGACACAGGTAAGCGCACTCGGATTCATCCGATTGATGGGAAGACTGAAACTTACAGACACTTATGTTCCGCTGATCATCCCGGCAATTGCGGCTCCCGTAACCTTCTTCTATATGAAGCAGTATATGGAGTCCAACCTTCCCGGATCTCTGATCGAGGCTGCAAGAATTGACGGCGCGAGTGAGATCAAGATATTCAACTCCATCGTGCTTCCTTTGATGAAGCCTGCGATCGCAGTACAGGCGATCTTCACCTTTGTCGCGAGCTGGAATAACTACTTCACTCCGAACCTGATCATCAGCAGCAAGATGAAGAAGACACTTCCCATCCTGCTTGCGGAACTTCGTAACTCCGACTGGAAGACCTTCGATATGGGCCAGGTTTACGCAATGATCGCATTTGCGATCTTCCCGGTGATCGTTGTTTACCTCCTGCTTTCCAAGTACATCGTCGGCGGTGTTACGGCAGGCGGCGTCAAGGAGTGATCCTGCAGGGACTTGTAATGTAAAGGCTTTTTGTACGACATAAAATCCGGCATAAATATGGAAAATTGACAGACGGCGCATCCGACTTTAAGGATGCGCCGTTTTGCATATTGAGAAACTGTGGTACAATACACAGATATAAACCTTGAATTTGAAGAGGATCGTTAATGAATAGAATTATAAAAAAGATTACTGCAGCAGCATTGTCAGTGTTCCTTGCAGTCAGCTGCACAGGATGCGCTGAGGTGACGGAGTTTCTCGAGGAGCACAACATAAAAGTCCCATATCTTACAAGCGATTGGAGAAGCGGTGAAAATGCTGAAGCCGGAGAGACGGCGGGAGCGGGCGCCACGGGATCGGCAGAGACGGCCCAGGTGCAGGAGCCTTCTGAGCAGCTCTCGGTAGAAGAACTGCGAAGACTGAGTGAAGGAAAGAACCTCAATATTTATTGCTGGGATGAGTCTCTGGAATCCCTGTTCATCATGTATTATCCGGGCTATGAAGATATCGGGGACAGGAAAGGAAGGATCGGGGATGTCACGGTGAACTGGATCCTGCCGCAGGAAGAAGACAAGTACATGGAACTTCTGGCCGAGAAACTTCTCACTGCGGAGTACCTTGGTGCGGATGAGAGGGTGGACCTGTATCTTGCGCCGGAAGAGGATCTCGCTATCTATGTCAACAGTGATTATTCTCTGGACGTCAGAGAGAAGGTAGGGCTTACGGATGAGGAATTGGAGGATCAGTTCCCCTTCACACAGCAGATGGCGTC
>CAMKAA010000015.1 GCA_946410365.1 uncultured Lachnospiraceae bacterium
ACGGAGGAATTATGAAATATCAGTCTTTTTTGATCAAGTACGCCGAGATCGGCATCAAGGGCAAGAACCGCCACATATTTGAGGAGGCGCTGGTGCGCCAGATCAAGCACGCGCTCAAGCCCTGCGAGGGAAACTTTGCCGTGCACAGAACCTACGGAAGAGTCTTCGTGGAGTGCCTGTCGGATTATGACTACAGCGAAGTTACCGAGGCTCTCAGCCGAGTGTTCGGCATTTCCGGCATCTGCCCCATCGTGGAAACGCCGGTGGTTCCTATCGAGGAACTCAGGACCGCGGCGGCTGCTTTCATGAAGGAGGAATATCCTGAAGGGGAGGCGACCTTTAAGGTACACGCAAGAAGACTGAACAAGGAATACCCTCTTGACTCCATGAAGGTCAACGAGGAACTTGGAGAGGCCGTTCTCGATGCCTGCCCCAATCTCACAGTTGACGTGCATAAGCCCGAGATCATGCTTCATGTGGAGATCCGGGAGAAAATATACATCTATTCGACGATCATACCCGGACCGGGCGGACTTCCCGTCGGCGTAGGCGGAAAGGCTATGCTCCTTCTCTCCGGCGGAATCGACTCCCCTGTCGCAGGCTACATGATCGCCAAGAGGGGCGTGAAACTGGACGCGGTATATTTTAACGCGCCGCCCTACACCAGCGAGAGAGCGCTGCAGAAGGTCGTTGACCTGGCGAGCCAGGTGGCTGCCTATACCGGACCGATCTGGCTGCACAACATCAACTTCACGGAGATCCAGCTCTACATCTACGAGAAGTGCCCGCACGACGAGCTCACCATTATCATGCGCAGATTTATGATGCGCATCGCGGAGAGGCTTGCTAAGGAGTCAGAATGCCTTGCCCTGATCACGGGCGAGAGTATCGGCCAGGTCGCTTCCCAGACTATGACGGCACTGGGCGTCACTAACGAAGTGTGCACGCTCCCTGTCTTCAGGCCGCTGATCGGCTTTGACAAGGAGGAGATCGTCAAGGTCTCCAAGAAGATCGGCACATTTGAGACATCCATCCTGCCTTACGAGGACTGCTGCACGATCTTCGTGGCCAAGCACCCCGTGACAAAGCCGCGCCTTGACGTCATCAAGCGCCATGAGAGAAATCTTGACGAGAAGATCGACGAGATGGTGGAGAGGGCGATCGCGACGGATGAGATCATGATCGTGGGCAAGGACGAGACCAGGATCGTCAAGCAGAGAGACGGAGAACTGCAGATCTGACGAAAGCATGCAAAAAAGCCCCGAAACCGGTAAGGCTTCGGGGCTTTCATTAATCAGAGAAATCAAACGATATAGGGCTTAAGGGTCTCAAGAACCGCGTCAGCGCCCTCTTCGGCATGAATGTTGAGCTCAATGGGCTTGCTCAGATCCAGGGAAAAGATGCCCATGATGGACTTGGCATCAATAACATAACGACCGGATACCAGGTCGAAATCATAGTCAAAACGGGAAATATCATTGACGAAGGACTTAACTTTATCGATTGAATTTAATGAGATCATAACGGTTTTCATAGGTATTTGCCTCCTTATTGCATTCCTTTGCGTTAGTTTTATAGTAAATTCTGGTCGGTGAAAAGTCAATGTCGTATAAAAACAAATTGGAAGAGGAAGAAGCTTGAAACGTGTAGCATTTCACAATCTCGGATGTAAAGTAAACAGCTACGAACTGGACATAATGCGGCAAAAAATGGAGGAACACGGGTATATTTCCGTCCCTTTTGAGGAAGAGGCGGAAGTATATGTGATCAACACCTGTACGGTCACCAACATCGCCGACAGAAAGAGCCGCCAGATGATCCACAAGGCCAAAAAGAGAAACCCCGATGCGGTGGTCATCGCGGTGGGATGCTATGTGGAGACGGATCCCGCGCGGGTCGGAACGGACAGCTCCATCGACCTGGCCATAGGCAACAACAAGAAAGCGCAGATCGCAGAGCTTCTGGAAGAATTCCTGACAGAGATCGGTGACAAGGAGAGCGCGGGCGGCGAAGACCGGAGCGAAGAAGGCGGGAGCCTTGAGAGAAGAACTCTTGGAGGCAGAACTATGACCGACCTGACGCACAGGCCTGACTATGAGGATATGCAGCTCGAGGACCCGGGGCACACCAGAGCCTTTGTCAAAATACAGGACGGCTGCAATCAGTTCTGCACCTACTGCATCATTCCCTACGCCAGGGGAAGGATCAGGAGCAGAAGACCGGGCGAGATCCTCAAAGAGATCAGGACCATTGCGGATAAGGGAATCCGGGAAGTGGTCCTGACCGGAATTCACGTGAGCTCCTATGGCCTTGAGTGGGACGCGCAGACAGATGCTGTGAAGTTTGACCCTGATAAGTCGGGAGCTTACCTGCTGGATCTGATGGACCGGATCAGAGAAATCGACGGTATCGAGAGGATCCGCCTGAGTTCCCTCGAGCCAAGGATCATGACGGAATCCTTTGTCAGAGGGATCGCGGCGATGCCCGAAGTGTGCCCGCACTTCCATCTCTCCCTGCAGAGCGGCTGCAACGCGACACTGAGGAGGATGAACCGCCATTACACGACAGAAGAATTTCTGGAAAGCGTAAAGCTTCTGCGAAGATATTATGAAAACCCGGCTGTCACGACAGACGTGATCGTGGGATTTCCGGGGGAATCCAATGCCGAATTTGAGGAGACGGTGAAGTTCCTCGAGGAAGTGAACTTCTATGAGATGCACGTCTTCAAGTATTCAGTGAGAAAAGGGACTGCGGCAGCAGCCATGCCGGTACAGATCCCGGAGCCGGTAAAAGGCGTGCGCAGCGATGTTTTGCTCGAGATGACACAGAGACAGTCGGAGCAGTTCCGGGCACAATTCATCGGAAAGCAGGACGAGCTTCTGCTGGAGGAGAAGGCCGAGATGCCTTTCGGTCTGTGCTGGAGAGGTCATACGAAGCGCTATGTGGAGGGATACATCCTCTGCGGAGACCATTCCGGCGCCGAAATGGAGGAGGGCCAGCTGATTTCGGGCATATTTACGGGTGCCGCACAGAATGCGCAGGGCCTTATGTTTGCGCCTCTAGTTGAAAGAGACGGTAAAATAGGGTATGATAAAGAGATGTAAACGGACGTTCTTTTACGGAAGCACGTTTACATAGGAAATGCTAACAGTATGGGACGAGGTTGATTGTAATTCTATGGATCAGAACAATAACAGAAAGTCCGGAATGGACTTGGGGAACACACAGTATTTCAAGGTGCAGCCGGATCAGGAGACAGGCGTCAAGAAGATTCTTTCCGTCGTCTATGAGGCGCTGCTGGAGAAGGGATACGATCCCGTCAATCAGATCGTCGGCTATATCATGTCAGGAGATCCGACCTATATCACCAATTATATGGGTGCGAGAAGTCTCATCATGAAGGTGGAGCGGGATGAACTCGTAGAAGAGATCATGAACGACTACATCGAGTTCAACCACTGGAAGAAGAAATAATCCGCCATGAGACTTATGGGACTGGATTTTGGCTCCAGGACATGCGGCGTGGCGCTCAGCGACGAACTGTTTGTGACCTCCCATCCGCTGGAGATCATAAGGCGCGACAGAGCGAACAAACTTCGCAAGACGTTGTCCAGGATCGAGGAACTGTGCGGGCAGAACGATGTTAAGCTCATCGTGCTGGGCCTGCCTCTCAACATGGACGATTCCGCCGGGTTTAGAGCCGAAGATACATTGGCGTTCAAGGAGGACCTTGAGCGCAGGACAGGTCTGCCTGTCGTGATGTCGGATGAGAGACTCACGACTGTGGAGGCCTATGAAATTATGGATAAAATGGAGATTCGCCGGGAAGACAGAGGCCGCTACGTGGATATGATCGCGGCCAGTATCATTCTCCGGGAGTACATGGAGAACCATCGCGGCGAACTGGAACAGATGAGGAACGAAAAATAATGGAAAAGATCAGATTAGTACCGACCGACTCTGCGGAGCCGGAGGAGTTCTATGTGCTGGAACAGGTCAAACTCGGCGGGAAGATGTACCTGCTCGTCACTGACGAGGAGGAGGGAGACGGCATGGCCCTGATCCTCAGAGATGACGCTGAGGAAGGCTCCGACGAGAGCCTCTATGCCGTCGTGGAAGACGACAATGAACTCTCGGCAGCACTTCTTCTTTTCAGCGACAAGCTGGAAGAAATGGGGATTCTGATCGAGGAATAAGAGGATATAATTTGAAGAAAACTACAGAAAAGGAACAGAGACAGCCTGCACTCAGGATCATCCCCCTGGGCGGGCTTGAGCAGATCGGAATGAATATCACTGCCTTCGAGTTTGGGGACAGTATTATTGTTGTGGACTGCGGTCTGGCGTTTCCGGAAGACGATATGTTCGGAATTGACCTGGTCATTCCGGACACAACATATCTTGAGAATAACATTGAAAAGGTCAAGGGCTTTGTCATAACCCACGGACACGAGGACCACATTGGCGCGCTGCCTTATGTCCTGCAGAAGATCAACGTCCCGGTGTTCGCCACAAGGCTCACCATGGGCATTATTGAGAACAAACTTAAAGAGCGGGGCATGATGGAGACGACCCAGAGGAAGGTCATCTCGTTTGGCTCCTCCGTCACACTGGGATGCTTCAGGGTTGAGTTTATTAAGACCAACCACAGTATTGTTGACGCCGCGGCGCTCGCTATCTATACACCGGCAGGGATCGTGGTGCACACGGGCGACTTCAAAGTCGACTACACGCCCGTTTACGGTGACGCGATCGATCTGCAGAGATTCGCTGAACTGGGCAGAAAGGGAGTTCTGGCACTTATGTGCGACTCCACGAACGCGGAGCGTCCCGGTTTTACACCCTCGGAGAGAACGGTCGGAAAGACGATCGACCAGCTGTTTCAGGAACACAAAGACACGAGGATCATAATCGCGACCTTCGCTTCCAACGTGGACCGTGTGCAGCAGATCATCAATTCCGCTTACAAGTACGGCCGAAAGGTAGTTGTGGAAGGCCGCAGCATGGTCAATATCATCGCGACGGCTTCCGAACTGGGCTGCCTGAACGTTCCGGAGAAGACCCTGATCAGCGTGGACGATCTCAAGAACTATCCCGGCGAGCAGACCGTCATTATCACGACCGGAAGCCAGGGAGAGAGCATGGCGGCTCTCAGCCGCATGGCGGAGAGCATCCACAGGAAGATCTCGATCGGACAGGGAGACACCGTTATCTTCTCTTCCAGCCCCATCCCGGGCAATGAGAAGGCGGTCACCAACGTGATCAATAAGCTCCTTTTGAAGGGGGCGGACGTTATATTCCAGGATGTTCATGTATCCGGACATCCCTGCCAGGAGGATATTAAGCTGATCTATACTTTGGTCCAGCCCAAATATTCCATTCCCGTGCACGGAGAATACCGTCACCTCAAGGCTCAGGCCAAGCTTGTTCAGGAACTGGGCATCGACAAGGAGAACATTTTCATCCTGCAGTCGGGAGATGTGCTTGAACTGACCCCGGACAGCGCGGAAGTGACAGACACCGTACCGGTCGGCAACATTCTGGTTGACGGACTCGGCGTGGGAGATGTGGGCAATATCGTCCTCAGAGACCGCCAGCACCTGGCGGAGGACGGAATCGTCATTGTTACATTTGCCATGGAGAGCGGCACGGAGAAGGTAGTGTCGGATCCGGAGATCACATCGAGAGGATTTGTCTATATCAAGGAAGCGGACGTTCTGATGAACGGCGCGAATCTCGTGGCGCAGGGCGCGCTCTTCGCCTGCCAGGAGAGGAGGACTCTTGACCGCAACCGCATCAAGGCGGTGGTCAGGGACAATCTGAGCGACTATTTCTGGAAGAAGACCCAGAGAAGACCTATGATCCTTCCGATCATTGTGGAGATCGGCAGAGATAACTATTAATCATCACAAAATGAGTACAGCGGACGGCAGTACGGGAGGCGTGTAGTGAGAAAAATGCGCACTACTATCGGGGTTGTGATCGATACCCTCGGAAGCATCATCATTTACGCAGTGATCGCGGCGGCGATCCTTTTCATGGCGGGACAGGCCAAACACTATTATGACGTGGGTTACGGCGTATTCTCCCAGCAGGGGAAGGATGCCAGGGGAACCGGCAAGGTAGTGGCGTTCACTGTGGAAGAGGGCATTAAGGCACCTAAGCTCGCAGAGCAGCTCGAAGAGCAGGGCATCGTAGAGTCCGCGAGACTCTTCCTGATCCAGGAGAGGGTGTCAGATTACGCCGGTATGTATGTCGCAGGGACTTATGCGCTTTCTTCTGAGATGACGACTGAGGAGATCATGAGAGTGATCTCCGCCAAAGAGGCATCGCCCTATGAGATGCCCGTCGAGCCGGCCGCAGAGGAGGCAGCTCCGGCGGCGGAACCTGCTGCTGAGGAGGCTCCCGCGGCGGAAGCGCCTGCGGAGGAGCAGCCCGCCAACGGGACAGACGGCGGAGAAGAAGGCGAAGGCGAGGAAGAAGAGGGCTGAGAGGGTGATCAGGATACTGATCATGAGAGTATGACAGACTATTTGGAAAAATTTGCCGCGCAGAGAGATATCGGGGAGCGGATCAGCGTATTCGCGGAGTCTCTGCTCGCTGAACAGTCCCCCGAACTGAGAATATTGGAGAAAAAGGCTCTGGAGGATGGAGTACCGATCATTCGGCCCCACACCCGGGGCCTTATTCAGTGTCTGCTGGAAATGCTGGCGCCGCGCAGGATCCTGGAGATCGGCACGGCGGTGGGATACTCGGCACTGGTCATGTACACCTATGCGCCCGCATCCTGCGAGATCATTACCATTGAACGGGATGAAAAGAGAGCGGGTGAGGCCCGGCTGAATTTTGACAGATTCGGGGCAGACAGGATCACGCTCCTTGAGGGGGACGCGGCTCAGATCCTGCCGGAGCTCTCGGGAACCTTCGACCTGATCTTTATGGACGCGGCGAAGGGACAGTACATACGGTTTCTGCCGGATGTGATCAGGCTCCTGAGGGAAGGCGGCGTTCTGCTGTCCGACAACGTCCTCAAGGAGGGCGAGATCCTGGAGTCGAAGTTCGCGGTGACAAGGCGCAACCGCACGATCCACAAGCGGATGCGGGAGTATCTGGCGGCGGTCTCTGAGGACCCGCGCCTTAGGACGATACTCCTTGAGACGGGCGACGGAGCGGCGCTTTCGGTGAGACGGCGCGGCGTGACAGATAATTTTAAGACCGGAGGTCTCCGGCAATGAGGAGTGATATGACACAGGATGCAAAAAAGAGAAAGACGGAACTTCTTCTCCCCGCCAAGGACCTGGAAGTGCTCAAGACTGCAGTCCGCTACGGGGCGGATGCGGTCTATATCGGGGGAGAGGCCTACGGGCTGCGCGCCAAGGCGAGAAACTTTTCGCCGGCGGAGATGGCCGAAGGAATACGGTATGCCCATGAAAGAGGGGTGAAGGTGTATGTCACCGCCAATATTCTCGCTCACAACAGTGATCTTGCGGGGGCTGAGCAATATTTTGGCCAGCTGGCGGAGATGAAGCCTGACGCGATCCTGGTGGCTGACCCCGGAATGTTCATGCTGGCGAAGAGAGCGTGCCCGGAAATTCCGCTGCACATCTCCACTCAGGCCAACAACACCAACTACGAGACCTTTAATTTCTGGTTCGACCTGGGCGCGGAGAGAGTGGTCTGTGCGAGAGAACTGAGCCTTGTGGAGATCGCGCAGATCCGGAAGCACATTCCGGAAGATCGGGAGATAGAGGCTTTCGTGCACGGGGCAATGTGTATCTCTTACTCGGGAAGATGCCTTCTTTCAAACTATTTCACGGGCAGAGACGCCAACCACGGCGCCTGCACGCACCCCTGCAGGTGGAAATACGCTGTAATGGAGGAATCCAGGCCCGGTGTATATCTTCCGGTAGAGGAAAACGAGAGAGGCACTTTCGTTTTCAACTCCAGAGACCTGTGCATGATCGAGCACATCCCGGATCTTCTGAGGGCGGGTGTGGACAGCCTAAAGATCGAGGGGCGCATGAAGACGGCACTCTATGTCGCGTCGGTGGCCAGGGCTTACAGACAGGCGCTCGACGACTTCGATAAGAGCGAAGAACTCTACCAGTCAAGGATCCCGGAATACCAGGATGCGATCAAAAAGTGTACGTACAGGAGGTTCACAACAGGATTCTACTATGGCCGTCCTGATGAGGAGGCAATGGTCTACGACAGCAATACCTATGTCAATGAAGCAGTTTTCCTCGGAATTGTAGAGGAGATCACGCCGGAGGGAAGGGCGCGCATCATGCAGAGGAACAAATTCTGTGTCGGAGACCGCATAGAGATTATGAAACCTGATGGAAGAGATATTCCGATTATCGTAATTTCAATGTATAATCAGAATGGAGAGAGTGTAGACAGCGCGCCTCACCCCAAGGAGATCATCGATCTTGAACTGGTGAACGCCGCTGATCCTTCTACGGCTGCTGAGATCGAAACGGGTGACATTTTGAGAGTGGTTGTCGCTCCCAAGGCTGAAGCAGAATAATTGTTGAAAAAAGGGGAAGAGAAAATGAAGATCATAGTGGTTGGCTGCGGCAAGGTCGGCGCGGCTCTCACGGCTCAGCTGAGCCAGGAGGGGCACGACATTGCCGTCATTGACATGGACAGCAGAGTAGTCACTGACATTTCCAACAATTTCGACGTGCTCGGACTTGTGGGAAACGGTGCCAGTCATGCCGTACAGATGGAGGCAGGGATCGAGAAGGCTGACCTTCTGGTTGCGGCGACGGATTCTGATGAGCTGAACCTCCTGTGCTGCCTCATCGCGAAGAAGGCCGGCGGATGCAGTACTGTCGCTAGAGTACGAAATCCCGTTTATAACAGTGAGATCGACTTTATCAAGGAAGAACTGGGTCTGTCCCTCACTGTAAACCCTGAATACGCAGCGGCGACAGAGGCGGCGAGAGTACTCCGGTTTCCTTCCGCTGTTCAGATCGAGACTTTTGCCAAGGGAAAGGTGGAGATCATCAAGGTGAGGATCCCGGAAGGATCCGTTCTGGACGGATGCCCCCTTGCTCAGATCCACAAGAGGACCGGCACGGACGTGCTGATCTGCACTGTGGAGAGAGGCGATCAGGTCGAGATTCCCAACGGCTCGTTTGTGCTCAAGGCCGGGGATGTCATCAGTATCGTAGCGTCCAAAGAGAACACCAGAGACTTTGTGGCAAGGATCGGTCTCAAGAGCCGCAGAGTCAGGGACTGCATGATCATAGGCGGCGGCAAGATCGCCTATTACCTCGCGCAGCAGCTGATCGACACCGGCATCCGCGTCAAGATCATCGAGAAGAACAGAGACCGCTGCGAGGAGCTGTGTGATCTGCTTCCCAAGGCGACCATCATCCATGCCGACGCCGCTAACCAGAATATCCTCATGGAGGAGGGCATCAGGGAGTGCGAGTCCTTTGTGACACTGACCGGTATGGACGAGGAGAACCTGTTCCTGTCCCTGTTCGCCCAGGAGAGTTCCAAGGCCAAGGTCATCACCAAGGTCGACAGGCTGGATTTTGACGAGATCATCAAGCGCCTCGATCTGGGAACGCTCCTGCATCCCAAGAATATTACAGCGGACAATATCCTGCGCTATGTGCGCGCGCTGCAGAACTCCATCGGCAGTAACGTGGAGACACTGTACAAGATCATTGAAAATAAGGTGGAAGCTCTGGAATTCAAGATCCAGTCTGATTCCCCCGTAGTTGGGATCCCGCTGTCCCAGCTCAAAATTAAGCCGAATGTCCTGGTCGCATGCATCAGTCACGATAGCAGGATCAGTATCCCGAACGGTAATTCCATTATCCGCGTGGGCGACAGTGTGATCGTAGTCACCTCTCACCTCGGATTCAGGGATATCAGGGATATTCTCAAGTGACGGACAGGAGGCGATTATGAATTATTCCATTATTAGGAAAATACTCGGCGTCGTCATTCAGTTCACCGGTGCATTCCTGGCTCTCCCTGCTGTCTGCGGACTGTTCTACGGGGAAAAACAGGCGATCGTCTATGTGATCCTGTCCATCGCCTATTTCGTGATCGGAAGGATCATCTCCGGATTCAAACTGAGCAGCCACGCCTATTACGCGAGGGAAGGCCTTGTGATCGTAGGTATGAGCTGGATCGTCATCAGTATTCTGGGCGCGATCCCGCTGGTGATCACGAAGGACATCCCGAACTTTACGGACGCTCTGTTTGAAACGGTTTCCGGCTTTACGACGACGGGATCCAGTATCCTGAGCGATGTCGAAGCCCTGAGCCACACAGGCCTCTTCTGGCGAAGCTTCACCCACTGGGTAGGCGGCATGGGTGTCATCGTCTTTATCCTTGCCGTGCTCCCGATGACCGGCGGCTACAACATGAACCTCATGAGGGCGGAGAGCCCGGGCCCTACGGTCGGCAAGCTGGTCCCGCGCATGAAAGACACTGCCAAAATATTGTATTCCATCTACTTGGGCATCACTGTGGCGGAGATCATCGTCCTCGTCATTGTCGGAATGCCGCTGTTTGACGCACTCTGCATTTCCTTCGGCAGTGCCGGAACGGGCGGCTTCGGTGTGCGCAACGACAGCTGCGGCGGTTACACAACTCTGATGCAGAGTATCATCACAGTGTTCATCCTCATGTTCGGCGTCAACTTCAACGCCTACTTCTTCATTCTGAGAAGGAAGTTCGGCGAAGTGCTCAAGATGAGTGAGCTGAAGGGATATTTTGGCATCGTCGCATTCTCGATCATCACGATCACGATCAACGTGCGGAACATGTTCCCGTCTCTGTATCAGGCGTTCCATCACTCGGCGTTCCAGGTCGCGTCGATCATCACGACCACCGGTTTCGCTACGGCGGACTTCGATCAGTGGCCCCAGTATTCCAGGGCCTTGCTGGTGCTGATCATGTTTGTCGGCGCATGCGCAGGCAGTACCGGCGGCGGTATGAAGGTCTCCCGTATCATGCTCATGTTCAAGACCGTGTACCGCGAGATCCGCAAGTACCTGCATCCCCGCGCTGTGACGAACGTCACCATGGACGGCAAGACAATGGACAGAAGCACACTGCACAGTGTCAGCGTCTACCTGTCCACCTACATGCTGCTGTTCTCGGTATCAGTGCTGCTGATCACTCTCTTTGAGAACCTCGACCTCGAGACAGTGTTCACTTCAGTAGCCTGTACATTCAACAATATCGGACCCGGCCTTTCCAAGGTCGGCCCGACCTGCAACTTCGGCTTTATGCAGCCGGTCACCAAGTATATCCTTATGTTTGATATGCTTGCAGGCCGTCTCGAACTGTATCCTATGCTGATGCTGCTGACACCTGCAGTGTGGAAGAACGCGTAAGATTGAATTCATTGAGCCGGAGGGATCTGAGAAAGGTTCCTCCGGCGCTTTTTTGCTGAATGGAATCCTGCGCAGAACGGGCTGGAAAACTTTTTTAAAAAAGGGCTTGCAAAAACGGGAGTCATCCTCTATAATCATAATTCGTAGCCGACAGATATGTCGTTTACATAGATCCATAGGGCTATAGCCAAACGGTAAGGCAGCGGACTCTGACTCCGTCATTTTGAAGGTTCGAATCCTTCTAGCCCTGCTCAGAATTGAGGCTTTCATCT
>CAMKAA010000016.1 GCA_946410365.1 uncultured Lachnospiraceae bacterium
TTCAGATTCCCGCGATCCTTCTTACGACCGCTTCGTCTACAGGGAACGGCGGGAGCTTGCACTTGCCCTTGTTGGCCAGCACTTCCTGCACTGACTGCTCCAGGATCTCCATCGGGACGTCTTCCCTTCCGCAGGTAATTGTGTAATACTCATCAAGTTCCTCGACAGTTTTAAATCCCGCGAGGGAAAGGATGTAGTTTACTTCAACAGGATCTGCCTCCCTGAGATAGCCGGGCAGGAAGTATCCGCAGGCCTTTCCGTGTGCCATATGGGCGCTGTAGGTAAGTCTGTAACTGAGGGCGTGAGGCATGGAGGTCGCAGTGTGCGCGATGGCCATGCCCGCCATGCAGGAGGCATTCATCATATTCTGATAGTCCTCGGAGCATGCCTCTCTTCTGCCCAGGATCACATCCTTGCTGCGGGCCCAGACTCTGATGCCCGCCTCTGCACACATTTTGCTGAAATCTGTAGCCGCTGAGTGAATGTAACTCTCGTAGAGGTGGCAGAGAGCGTCCATTGTAGTATTGGCGAGAATATGCTGCGGCGCGCCGGAAACATATTTCCCGTCGATCAGCGCAAGATCCGCGAAGATCTTGTGGGGAATAGATCCCTTGACATGAATATCGTGTCTTGTGAGAACGGAAACCGCTGTGACTTCAGAGCCGGTTCCGGCTGTCGTAGGGATCTCAGCGATCGGCAAAGTGGTGGTCTCCGCTGTTTTGTCATACAGATAATCCCAGTCCCTGTCAGGATGACGGATCATAAGGGCGATCGCCTTCGCGGCATCCATAGGGGATCCTCCTCCGATGCCGATAACGAAGTCAGCTTTCACTTTGCATCCCACCTGCCTGGCTCTCATGACAGTTTCCACAGAAGGATTTTCTTCCACTTCCGCGAATTCCACCCAGGATACGCCATGCTTGTCGAGGGCGGCCGTCACATCCGCAAACGCGCCGCACCTTCTGGCGCTGCTCTTTCCGGTAACGATCAGTGCCCGGGTTCCGAGGGCGGCCAGCTCAGCGCTGTGACGAAGCACACAATTCTCTTCGGAATAAACAAGAGTCGGCATTAAGAATTTCATCCGGTTACCTCCGCCTTATCAGCAGTTCTTCTCGGGAACATCAAAATTCTTGGTAGTCCCGAACTTGGTCGTCTGTACAATACCCTTGAGTTTGAATCCCTCATTCACAAGGATCTGTGCCATGTCTTCAACGGAGATCGCGCCGGAAGCCTTGACTACGATTTCGGCGCCTCTCTCCTTCGTGTGATAGACAGCCAGTGAATCCAGGTTGGCATTGTTGTCACCGAAGCATTTGGCCATTGGAGCAAATTCGCCGGGCGTATCCGTGGCCGCGAAAATGAATCTGGTACCCTGTTTTCTGTAGCCGAGAAGTTCGACAAAAGCCTGGAAAATATCCTTGTCTGTGATAATGCCGATGACTTTGTTGTTCTCATCAACTACCGGAAGAACCGAGATCTCATTTTCCAGCATAGTCTGGGCTGCCACCTCAACAAAGACATCCTGTGAGATGGTCTTGACATCTGTGATCATAATGTCCTGGACCTGAGTTTTGCTCAGAAGGTAATTAAGTTCATAGATGGAGAGCGCTGTGGAACTCGCTCCGCTCTTTTCCTTGACAAGTCCACCTGTGACAAGGCCGATCAGCTTGCCCTGATCGTCTACCACGGGCAGACGGTGGAAATGATTCTTTCTCATGATCTCAACCGCCTTGGAGATCACAACATCCTTAGTGATCGTATAAGGTTTCTCTGTCATATGATCTTTAACGTACATAATGCTTCCTCCCTGTGATCATTATAAGTAACCATACCCGCTGTATACCAAGCGCTCATCCGCCGAGATAGGCCTTCTGCACTCTCTCGTCATTCGCGAGTTCTTCACCGGTCCCCTCCAGTGTGATATTGCCCGTTTCAAGCACGTACGCTCTGTCCGCGATGGCCAGCGCTCTTTTGGCATTCTGTTCCACTAAGAGGATCGTCGTCCCCTTGTCGTTGATCTCCCTGATAATATGGAAGATCTCGGATACGAGGAGCGGCGAAAGACCCATGGAAGGCTCGTCCAGAAGAAGGATAGAGGGCTTTGCCATAAGGGCCCTGCCCATGGCAAGCATCTGCTGCTCACCTCCGGACAATGTGCCGGCAAGCTGTTTCCTTCTCTCTTTAAGACGAGGGAAAAGCTGATAGACTTCCTCCATATCCTCGACCATTTTGGACTTGTCCTTCCGCAGATAAGCACCCAGGATAAGGTTCTCTTCAACTGTCTGTTCCGCGAAGACTCTTCTTCCCTCGGGAACCTGCGCAAGGCCCATTCCGACGATCTTGTTGGCCGGTGTTTTGGTCAGCTCCACGTCATCAAGTTTGATGCTTCCCTCTGCGGCCTTAACAAGACCGGAGATCGCGTGCATTGTCGTCGTCTTTCCGGCACCGTTAGCACCGATCATTGTCACGATCTCACCGTCACGTACCTCAAATGAGATGCCCTTGATGGCTTCGATCATGCCGTATTTAACCTTTAAGTCTGTTACTTTGAGCATATATTAGTCCCCCAGGTACGCTTTGATGACTTCAGGGTTGGACTGGATCTCCTCCGGTGTACCCTGTGCAAGCATCATTCCGTAGTTCAGTACTGTGATCCTCTCGCAAATTCCCATGACGAGCTTCATATCGTGCTCGATCAAAAGGATCGCGATCTTAAAGTGATCGCGGACGAAACGGATCATGTCCATCAGTTCCGCTGTCTCCTGAGGGTTCATGCCCGCAGCCGGCTCGTCCAGAAGAAGGAGCTTGGGATCAGTCGCCAGAGCCCTTGCGATCTCAAGCCGCCTCTGCGCGCCGTAGGGAAGGTTGCTCGCCTTGTAATCCGCGTATTTGTCCAGTTCCATGATCTTAAGAAGGTCCATAGCTTTCTCGTTGATCTCTTTCTCGCAGGAGAAATACTTGGGAAGCCGCAGGATCGCTGTGATCGGAGAATAAGGAATTACATTGTGGAAACCTGTCTTGACATTGTCCAGGACAGTCAGATTGCCGAAAAGGCGGATGTTCTGGAAAGTTCTGGCGATACCGGCCTTGTTGATATCCACTACGCTCTTGCCTGCCGTATCCTTGCCGTCAAAGTATATTTTGCCCCTGCTGGGCTTATATACCTTGGTCAAAAGATTGAATACCGTCGTCTTGCCGGCTCCGTTAGGACCGATCAGACCTGCTATCTCGCCGTCAAAAACCTGAAGGTTGAGGTCGTTTACCGCTGTAAGACCGCCGAAATCAATGCCGAGTTCCTGTACGTCGAGGACCGGTGCCTTCCCGTTATCAGCTTTATACTCACTCACCTTGGGCACCTCCTTTCGCCTTGCGTGCAAACAGACTCTTCCATTTGGTCATGAGCCATTCGTTGTTCGTAACGAGCATGATCAGGATCAGTACTACTGCGTAGATCAGCATTCTGTAATCCTGAAGCGAACGCAGCAGTTCAGGAAGCAGGATCAGGACAACGGTCGATATGATCGTGCCGGTCATGTTTCCGAGTCCGCCAAGAACGACGTAGACGAGGATCAGAATGGATGTATTGAAATCAAATTTGTTCGGGACCAGTGTGGAGTAATTAAGTCCATAGAGGGCTCCCGCAGCACCTGCCAGTGCAGCTGACGTTACAAAGGCAAGCATCTTGGTCCTGGAGATCGGAATACCGACTGATTCCGCGGCAATACGATTGTCCCGTGCCGCCATGATCGCTCTGCCGCTTCTGGAAAACATAAGGTTATAGACGACAAAGAGCGCGATGATGACAAGGATGATTCCTACTGTGAAATTGGCGATCTTCTGTGTTCCTGTGGCGCCCATGGGGCCGTTCAGGAGCATTTTGCCGCCGGGCGCAAGCTTGAAATTGCTCTCCACAAAACTGAAGTGAAGTCCGTCGGTGTCGATGCCGATGTAAGCGTTCATGAATATACTCTTGATGATCTGTCCGAAAGCCAGCGTGACGATCGCAAGATAGTCGCCCTGAAGTTTGAGGACCGGAATGCCGATCAGAAAGCCGAACACCGCTGCCAGTACCGCTCCGCAGATGATTGCAAGGATCAGTCTGGGAATCCCGGCAGTAATACTGCCTGCCAATATACCGGACACACAGATTCCGCAGAAAGCGCCGACACTCATAAATCCGGCTTGTCCAAGATTGAGCTCACCCGAGACGCCGACATTGAGGTTGAGGCCGATGGCAGCCACAACATAGCATGTGATCGGTACCAGGAGACTGGTGAACATACTTCCCAGGTTTCCGCTCTTTATAAGGATTTCAACGATTATATAGGCAATGATCACAAGAGCGAAGGAAATGATCCGCCCTCTGTGCTGTTTGTCTCCAAAGCGGGAGAAAATGCTGCTCTTTTCTTTCATGTCTGATTCCCTCCCTTAAACCTTGACGTTGATCTTCTTGCCGAGCAGGCCTGTGGGCTTGATCAGAAGGATTACGATCAGGACACCGAATACTATGGCGTCCGAAAGCTGTGTTGAGATATAAGCCTTGGCAAAGATCTCGATGATGCCAAGGAGCAGACCGCCGATAAATGCGCCGGGGATCGAACCGATCCCTCCGAATACTGCGGCAGTAAACGCCTTGATGCCGGGCATGGATCCCATCGTAGGATAAACGGACGGATACGTGGATGCCAGCAAAACAGAAGCGATGGCTGCCAGACCGGATCCGATCGCGAATGTGATCGAAATGATCATATTTACATTGATACCCATCAGCATTGACGCGCCCTTGTCCTCGGAGCACGCTCTCATGGCGCTTCCTGTCTTCGTCTTGTTGATGAAGAGAGTGAGGCAGATCATTACAACGATGCAGGTCGCGATCGTGATCAGTGTAAGGTAAGAAACAGATGCGGATCCCAGAGAAATGCTTCCTGTACTGATCGCGGAAGGGAACACCTTGCTTGAAGATGACCAGAGGATCTGAGCGCCATTCTGAAGAAAATAGCTGACGCCGATCGCGGTGATCAGAACTGCAAGGCTGGGGGCCTGCCGAAGGGGCTTGTATGCCAGCCTTTCAATCACTACGCCCAGCATGGTGCACACCACTATTGCTGCCAGAACTGCCAGCGGGAAGGGAAGCGCAAATTTAGTAAGTGCAAAGAAAGCGATGTACGCTCCGACCATGATAATATCGCCATGTGCGAAATTGAGCATCTTGGCAATGCCGTAGACCATCGTATATCCTAGCGCGATGATCGCGTACACACTGCCGAGTCCCAATCCGTTGATCAAATAGGATAGAAACTGCATGTCTGTCTTCCTCTCTTTAAAACTGCCTATATCGCAAATAAAACAGGAAGCCCGCACGGAGGCGGGCTTTGCCTGTTCATACTAAGTTCACCGTGATCAGCGTCAGTTACTCTTCAACACCTACATAAACGCCGTTCTGGATCACAACAGCCTTGGGGGACTTTGTGACTTCGCCGTTTGCGTTCCAGGTCATCTCGGAACCGGTAAGGCCGCTGAAAGTCATGCTTGTGAACTGCTCAACGAGCTTTGTGCAGATCTCATCAGCACTCATGTCAGCTGTGACGCCTGCCGCCTCGCAAGCCTGCGCGATCGCGTAAATGCAGTCATAGGAGTCAGCTGCGAACTGGTTCGGAACCTCTCCGAATTTCTCTTTGTATTTGTTGACAAAGTTAACTGTGAGCTCATCAGTTGCATCTGCAGAGAAAGGAGTCAGCAGGTAAACGCCTTCTGCCAGGGAAGTATCGAAGCCTTCCAGACCCAGAATTCCGTCCATACCGTCAACACCGAAGAAAGTGGGCTTGTAACCCATTCCGTTCGCCTGTGTGAGGATCAGGGATGCGGGATCATAGTAGATAGGCAGGAAAAGGATGTCAGCGCCTGCTTCCTGGGCCTTTCCGAGCTGTACAGTGAAATCCTGTGCGTTGGAATCATCAAAGGTTCCCTCGTAGACAATGGCAAGATTCTTAGCAGCTGCTTCTGCTACGAATGTGTCATGGATGCCCTTGGAATAGTTGTCATCGTTCTTGTAGATGATAGCTACCTGGCTGCCGAGATCAGCATGTCCGGAGATATAGTCCGCACTTGCAGTTCCCTGGTTAGGGTCTGTGAAGCACATCTGGAAAACATTTCCGAAAGCGCCGGAAAGGTTATCGGGATCCGCGAAGATAACGGATGTGGAAGATCCGGAAGGAGTGATCGCGAAGATCTTGTCCTCAGCATAGGAAGGGGAAACTGCCGCGCCGGGAGCGGAAGTAACAGTTGCCAGGGAAGCCTGCATGCCCCAGTCCTTAAGAACGCCGTAAGCAGTTACTGCCTTCTCGGGATCATGTGCGTCGTCCTGCATATTGAGCTCGAACTGAAGTCCGCCCTTGGCGTTGACTTCCTCGACAGCGATCTCAGCTGCATTCTTGACTGCCTGTCCGTAAACAGCTGCAGGGCCTGTCAGAGGGCCGGAACCGCCGATCTTGATCTTGGCGCCTGTATCCGCGCTCTCGGTAGCTTCAGCTGCCGCGCCGCTGTCTGCGGGAGCACTGCTGGAAGCGGAACCGGAGCCGCCGCATGCTGTAAGAGCTGCTGCCATACAAACTGACATAGCTACTGCAAGGCTGGTCTTAAAAATCTTTTTCATAGTTACATCCTCCTTAAGTTATTTGGCTTTGAAATCGCCAATGAAGACATTATAAAATTTTCATAACTTCATTGCAATAGCGTTTCAACGTATAATAGCAGAAAATTTAATTCTGTGTTGAATTCTGTTCATGTCAAAAAATACCGCAGTTGGCGTTATGACCTGCTCTTATAGGAAACTGCCTGTTTTTTGTAAAAATCCGCGTCAAACTTATTGTATTCGATCTCTTCATTTCGTATACTCCGGATCACTTTCGCAGGGCTTCCGAGCGCCAGGCTGTTGTCCGGGATAATGGTTCCTGTTGTGATCAGGGATCCGGCTCCGATCACGCAGTTATTCCCGATCACGGCTCCGTTCATTATAGTGGAGTGCATTCCGATCAATGTATTGTCTCCGATAGTGCATCCGTGAAGAAGCGCGAGGTGCCCGACTGTGACCCCGTTTCCTACTATTGTTGAGTAACCCTGTCCGCAGTGGATCACGCAGTTGTCCTGAATATTGGACCCCTCTCCCACTACAATGCGGTCCTCATCGCCCCGCAGGACTGCGTTAAACCAGACGCTGCTGTCTTTTCCTATGGTCACATCTCCGACTATCCTCGCCCCCTCGGCAATGAACACCGAGCTGTCTATATTCTGCATAATGATCCTCCTGTTCGCGTACATCCTTTTATCATTGTCATATCTTAGATGTATCACTTTCCATGATATGATATTATAACTAATAGATGTTATTACAGCAAAGTGCTGAATTCCGTTTTTATATGCCAATGGCGGAAAGTGTGAAATATGTATAATTGTCCCAACTGCGCGGGAAATCTTGTTTTTGACATACCGTCCCAGAAATTGAAGTGTGAATACTGCAGTACTCTCCTGGACCCTTACGAATACCAGAAAAGCCAGGACGCGGAAGAAAGCGATGTATTCGGCGTTACGGTCTACACCTGCCCGCAGTGCGGCGGAGAGATCATGACAACCAACGTGACTGCGGCGGGTTTTTGTACTTACTGCGGAGCGTCCACGATCCTTGACAGCAGAATGAGAGATGAAAAGCGGCCGGCACATATCATTCCTTTCAGCCGCACTAAGGAGGACTGCAGGAAATCCTATACCTCCTTGGTAAGGCGCGCCCTCTTCGCTCCCCGGGAATTCAGGGATCCCGAATTCTTAGACAGATTCCGCGGGATCTACATCCCCTACTGGGTCTACAACTATGATTTTAACGGGAATCTGCGTCTTAAAGGCTCGAAGACATATCGCCGGGGTGATTACAAGATCACAGATCACTATAGTATGACCGGAGAAGTAGACGCCCGCTATCACGGGCTGACTCATGACGCCTCTTCTTCTTTCGACGATACTGTCGCGGCAGCCATCGCACCCTTTGAGGCAGCCAAAATGCAGCCGTTTACGCCCTCTATTCTCTGCGGATTCTACGCGGACGCGCCGGATGTCGGAAATGAAGTATACCGCGAACAGGTTCTGGATTCCATCAGCCAGGACTCTATAGAGCGTTTATCAGGCGTTCCGGAGTACAGGAGTGACGGCGCTGATATGCCCACTGCCGACGAGTTTAAAAAGCAGCTGCAGGGAAGCAACATGAATCTGAACGGTGAGGAGCCGGCCTGCGCTTATCTTCCTGTCTGGTTTCTTACTTACAGAAAGAATGACCGCGTTGCTTATGCAGTGATGAACGGAAGCACAGGAAAGATCACAGCGGATCTGCCCGTCGACAGCAGGAAATATCTTCTGGGGAGTATTATCCTGGCAGTGCCGATCTTCGCAGTCCTTGCCTTTCTGCTGACTATGACCGGCCAGATGGTCCTGACTGCTTCCTCGGTCCTGGCGCTTATAAGCCTTGTCATTTACGGCCTGGAACTGTCGGCCATTTCCGACAAAGACACCCACGCCAACGACAAGGGCTTTACCGCTTCTAAGAGAGCGGCAGACAGTCCGGGTTTACAGGATTCCGGTGATAAAAAAGAGGAAAAAGGCGTCTTTGCAGCGATCAGAAAATACGGCAAATACGCTCTCCTCATTCTTGTCGTGCTCCTCGTCTTTCCCAGGCTCGGTCTTGATTATCTTACGGGCAGCGGCAAACTCAGCGGCTTCAAGATCTACGGCGCGGTATCTGTTATCCTTCTTCTCGGCGCCCTGATCTTTATCTGGGCACTGGCAGATTCGGAAACAGCCAAAAAGAACCTGGTACTTCAGATCGCAGGATCTGTAATTGCAGTAGGTGCTTCTGCTGCGATCCTCGTGTGGAACCCCGTAAGCGATCTGTGGTTCTACGGCGGCTCGATCCTGGCCGCGGCAGGCGTCTGCCTGTCCTTTTTGGGGATCATCAGTAAATACAATATTCTGGCCACCAGGCCGCTTCCCACTTTCTATGACAGGAAAGGAGGTAATGACCGTGCGAAATAAATACGTAAAGAATGTTAAGATCAGCCGCTTCTTATTGGCAGTTATAATGTGCGCGATCCTTCTTCCTCTCTTTTCGGTCCCTGCGCATGCCGATGAATTCGGTTTTGAGTACACCAACCCTGAGACCGGCTATGTGATCTATATCGCTGATGAAGAAGATCTGCTCACAGATTCTGAAGAGGTACAGCTGATCGAGGACATGAAGCCGATCACAGAATATGGAAATGCGGGATTCGTATCCTGTGAGAATAACAGTGTCTCCACAAGACAATATGCCGAGCAGAGATATTCCTCTGTGTTCGGCTCAGAGAGCGGGACTCTCCTGCTTATTGACATGGGAATGCGCGAATTCTATATCCGCAACAACGGTTCGGTCAGCAGGATCATAACATCCGCTTATTCCAACACGATCTCGGATAATATCTACAAGTATGCGTCTGACAGATACTATTACAAGTTCGCGTCCGTGTGCTTTATGCAGGAACTGGAACTGCTGCGCGGCGGAAAGATCGCCCAGCCGATGCGCTATATCAGTGCCGCTCTGCTTGCGCTGATTCTGGGGCTTTTGCTCAACTACCTGATCCTGAGAGCAGTCACTGTTCCCAGAACTGCGGGAAACCATGAGATCATCGATGCGGCCCAGGTCGACTTTATTCTCAGAAACCCGACTTCGAGGCACACAAATACTACCAAGGTTTACAGCCCCATCCGCTCATCCGGAGGCGGAGGAGGCGGCCGCAGCGGAGGCGGAGGATTCTCCGGAGGCGGCGGAAGCGGCGGAGGACATCGCTTCTGATCCTCTCTTCTTAAAAAAATGATTTAAAAATGAAAGAACCTGACTTTCTTTTTCTTGAAAGCCAGGTTCTTTTTCGCCTGTTCAGGTAAAAATCTTCAGGTTCAGTCAGCATCCGCTCAGATAATCCGACAGTTGTCCGATGCCCCGTATGGGAATCAGTTTCATGCCCTCCGGCACTTTTTTGATCCCGGACGCGCTTGATGCCGGAAGAATACAGCTGTGAAAGCCGAGTTTGGCGGCTTCAAGGACCCTGTTCTCCGCCATGGAGACCGAACGCACTTCTCCCGAAAGCCCTACTTCTCCGAATACGATCAGATCGTCCGGAACTGCCCGGTTCTTAAATCCGGAGAGGATCGCCATTACAATCCCAAGATCCAGCGCAGGTTCCGTCTGCCGGATCCCCCCGGCAAGATTGATATACGCGTCGTAGCGGGAAAGCGGTATGTTCAGCCTTTTCTCCAGAACTGCCATGAGTAGGCTTACGCGGTTTGAGTCAGTGCCTGTGGACTGTCTCCTCGGATATCCGAAATTTGTCTCCACGATAAGCGCCTGTACCTCTGTAAGGACAGGTCTTGTCCCCTCCATTGAACAGGTCACTACGGAGCCGCTTGCTCCCAGAGGCCTTCCGCTGAGCATGTACTCCGAGGGGTTGAGCACTTCGACAAGTCCTTCTGTCCTCATCTCGAAGATGCCGATCTCATTTGTGGATCCGAAGCGGTTCTTGACACCCCT
>CAMKAA010000017.1 GCA_946410365.1 uncultured Lachnospiraceae bacterium
AGCCTCCTTGCGGTTTGCTGGTCTGAAATCCAATATCTATTAATTTTAACACATTCCTTATGAGGATACAAAGTTTCTGATCCCATAAACAGAGAGGAATCTGCTGGGCGGGCGCGGATTATCCGCAGTGCCTGTGACGTAAAGCAGTTCAAGGTGATCCCGAGCCCTTGTCATAGCCACATAGAGAAGCCGCCTCTCTTCCTCGAAATCCTCCGGCTCCCGGCATCTTCTCCCCGGAATGATCCCTTCATTGAGAGCCGGCAGGTAGACTCTGTCAAATTCCAGTCCTTTGCACGCGTGCATTGTCATGATCCGCACACCTCGCGGCGAGTCGTGGTTCATCCTTTCGGGAAAGCGCCTGAGCTTGTCGAACATGGCTTGCAGATCCCCTGCATTGCAGCTTGCCCTTAAGATCTCAGAAAGAGCGTTTTCAACAGTTTCCCTTTCGCCGAGCCTTTTCGCCGCCCAGGATCCGTATCCCATCGGTCCCGTAAGATATCGAACAAATCCTTCCGGCTGCAGTGTTCCGAGTATATCGAGATCTCTTAGCAGCTCTCTGAGGGATTCAAAAGTACTTAAGCTTTTCCGGTTGTCTTCCAACAGATCACCGGGCGTCAGATTCTCTTGTGCAGCAATGGATCTGAGCAGATAACGCTCCGGTCTGTTCATAACGCGAAACAAAGCGCTTCTCGGGATCTTTCCGGCTCTGAGTCCCGCACAAAGTTCTCTGTAAGCTTCCAGATCTCTTATGATCGAGCTCAGGATCTCTCTTGAAGGAGCGCTCTTTCCGCGGCAGGATATGCCGCTGGATGACAGATAACTGCTGATCTTCGATACATGAGTGTTTGTTCTCACAATGACAGCGGTGTGATCTAACTGTTCCTCTGAAAGGGATTTCATCGCGTTGTAAAGATAGCGGTATTCTTCGCTGTCCTCTTTAAAACCGCGAAGGACTGTTTTATCCAGCATTGACCGCACTGCCCGGATATCCTTGGGAATCCGGTTTTTGTTCTGCCGGATCATCAGCCCCGCTGTTTTACATACTGAACCGCTGCATCTGTAGTTGTTTCTTAAAAAAACCCGCGAGGCCGACGGAAAGTCATGCATGAACTGCTGCATGATCGAAGGAGAACTGCCCCTGAAACCATAGATACTCTGATCATCGTCACCGACAACAAACAGGCCCCGGCCGCCTGAGAGCAGTTTGAGGATCTCGTACTGTTCCGGGTTGATGTCCTGAAACTCATCTACCAGGATCGCTCGGAATCGGCTGCGCCACAAGCGCAGCGAGACCGGATCGCTCAGAAGGAACCTGCGGCATTTGGTGATCATATCGTCAAAATCCAGATATCCGTTTTCCTGAAGGAAAGAACGATAATCTCTCCTGATCGCTGCTGCCTTTACTTCTCTTATTTCTGCGGGCGCTAAACGAAGTATTTTTTCCATTTCCTCAATCAGGGGCCTGTCATTTTCGTCCGGATAATAGTTGCGGATCAGATGGCTGATCAGGCGCTCTTTCTGCGCCTGCCCAAGGATCGAATAGTCTCTGCCGGTGCTCACCCTGAGTATATGAAAAAAAGCGGAATGAAAAGTTCCGAAGCATACGCTCCGGCTGTTTTCTCCTGCTCTTTTTAAAAATCGCTCTTTCATCTCCTCTGCAGCGGCACGGCTGAAGGTAAGTACAAGGATCTGGGACGGTTTCAGATTAAAGTGGTCCAGAAGATAGAGAATGCGTTCTGTCAGAACCAGTGTCTTGCCGCTCCCCGGCCCCGCGATGATCTCGCAGGGACCGGTTCCGCAGCACACTGCCTCCCGCTGGGAGGGGTCAAGATTTGAATTCATAAAAGGCATTGATCCGGTAATCGGCTGTTTCACGCCTCCAGTTTGCGGATTCCTTCCCGAATCCTTTCGATAGTCTCCTCCTTGCCGAGAATTTCCATGATCTCAGTGGCACCGGCAGGCGTTGTCTGTTTTCCGGAGACAGCGATACGGACAGGCCACAGAACATAGCCGTTCTTATAGCCTTTCTCCTGAATATAGGACTTCATCGCCGCGAAGAGTCCGTCATTCGTAAACTCCTGCTGTGCTTCAAGGACAGGGAGCAGATCCTTCAAAACAGCAAGGGAGGACTCCGCGTTAGTCTTCATCTTTTTGTGAGAATAGAGAGAAATATCGTAATCCGGAAGAGCCTCGAAGAAGTCCACCATCTCTGCGATGTCAGGGAAGATCTCTATTCTGGTGCGCACCATCTCCGCGATCTTGCGAAGATCCAGGTCCTTACTGATCGCCTTTCTCAGATACGGTTCCGCCAGCTCATAGAACCTGTCGGGATCCATAGCTTTGAGATACTCGCCGTTCATCCAGCGCAGCTTCTGGTAGTCGAATACAGAGGGCGCTTTATTGATCCTGTGATAGTCGAAGATCTCAACGAGCTCCTTGAGACTGAATATTTCTTTGTCGCTGTCAGGAGACCACCCTAAAAGCGCGATGAAGTTGACTACAGCTTCAGGAAGGAATCCCTGCTCGATCAGATCTTCGTAGGAAGAATGACCGCTTCTCTTGGAGAGCTTGTGGTGATCTTCATCCGTGATCAGCGGACAGTGGATATACTTCGGAACTTCCCATCCAAATGCCTCGTACAGGCGGTTATACTTGGGGGACGAAGAAATGTATTCATTACCCCTGACTACGTGTGTGATCTTCATCAGATGGTCATCTACGACATTAGCAAAGTTGTAGGTGGGGTATCCGTCAGATTTGATGAGGATCATGTCATCGAGCTCTTTGTTGTCCACAGTCACATCGCCGTAGAGTTCGTCGTGGAAGGTAGTGGTGCCTTCGGTGGGATTATTCTGGCGGATTACGTAAGGCTTTCCTTCCGCGAGATTCTTCTCGATTTCCTCCTGCGACAGGTGGAGACAATGCTTATCGTAAACGCTGATCTCCTTGCCCTCCACTACCTGTGTGAGGGTCGCGAGTCTCTCAGGCGTGCAGAAGCATCTGTACGCTTCGCCCTTATCAATGAGTTCCTGCGCGTATTTGCCGTAGATCCCGGCCTTCATGCGCTCGCTCTGTACATAGGGGCCAACTCCGCCGTCTTTATCGGGACCTTCATCCTCAATCAGGCCTGTGTCTGCCATCGTGCGCTTTATGATATCCACAGCGCCTTCCACATAACGTCCCTGGTCGGTGTCCTCAATGCGCAGGATAAAATCGCCGTCCTCATGTTTGGCAATGAGGTAGGCGTAAAGCGCTGTTCTGAGGTTGCCTACGTGCATCCGTCCCGTGGGACTGGGGGCGTATCTTGTTCTGATCTTCATATTGTGTCTCCTCCCGTATGATCTGATTCAATGTGATCTGTCAAAATATTGTAAAATGCGATCCGAAACAGGAATCTGCTCATTTTCTCCCGGTGCTGCCAAATCCGCCTTCACCGCGCTCTGTACCTGAAAGCTCCTTTGATTCCTCAAAACTGACGCTCAGGTAAGGAAGTACTACCATTTGCGCGATCCGCTCTCCGGGTTCTACTGTTCTTACAGTGTCGCTGTCATTGTGAAGCGCCACTATGTAATTGCCTCTGTAGTCCGAGTCGCATACGCCGGTGCAGTTAGCAGGACGAAGGCCTTCTTTGGCCGCAATTCCGCTTCTTGCGTAAATGGCGGCGAAATACCCGTCGGGTATCTCGAACTGAAGACCGGTGTCTATTTTGACCGTTTTATGAGGCTCTATGATCACCGGCTGGTCCAGCGCAGCGTAGAGGTCATAGCCTGCTGCTTTCTCACTTCCCCTGGTGGGAATGTGCGCGAAGGCGCTGACCCGTCTGAATCTGATCGTGACTGGCTGCTCCATTGTATATCTCCTTTGCTGTACTTGTAAAGGTCACTCTCTGCCCGCTGCATCAGCGGCTGTAGTAGCCAGAATGTCGCATCTTTCATTCTCAGGGTGACCGGCGTGGCCTTTAACCCAGTGGTAATTAACTGTGTGAGGCTGCATTGCTTTTAAAAGCCGCTCCCACAGATCCTGATTCTTCACAGGCTGTCTGGATGCTGTCTTCCAGCCGTTTTTCTGCCAGTTTCCGATCCAGTTCTCATTAAAGGCGCTGACTACGTATTTGGAGTCGGAATATACGTCCACCATGCAGGGGACGCGGAGGCACTCCAGCGCCTTGATCACTCCGAGGAGCTCCATCTGATTATTCGTCGTCTTTTTAAAACCTTCTGACAGCTCCTTTTCATGAAGTGTCCCGGAAGCGTCAGTATATTGAAGTATAGCACCATATCCGCCGGGGCCGTCGGGGTTGCCTCTCGCAGCGCCGTCGGAAAAAATCTTTACTTTCTTGAGCATCGATGCCCTTTCCTTTCAGGTCTGTCTTACAGTTCCCAGTTTCCTGTTTCCGTGAAGCGTTTCGCGCGTTCCTCTGCCCTGTCCGCGATCCCGGGATCATAGCCGAGAGCCCGCAGGAGCCTGATCGCGTTGCGGCTGTCCGCAGGACCGTCGAGAAGCTTGTAGGAAAAACGGACGTCATCTCCGTCAAGCATCTCGGAGAAATGATAATTGACATATTTGCCGTCAAGGAGCTCTGTCAGCTCCATATCGTGAGTCGCCGCGAATATGCGGATCGGCATGTCTGCGAGGCTCGACAGGATCTCTGCCGAGGCACTTATGCGCTCGATCGTATTGGTCCCTCTCAGTACTTCGTCCACACAACACAGAACAGGTGCTTCATCCGGCATCGAAGCGGCATTCAGAACCCTCTTGAGGGAGCGGATCTCCACAATAAAATAACTCTCTCCGCTTCGGATATCGTCCCGCAGTGCCATGGAAGTAAAGATCCTGCAGCAGCAGTTTTTGTAAGATGCTGCGGGAACTGTACTAACCGACTGCGCAAGAATCGCGGCAAGCGCCGCGGATTTAAGGAACGTAGATTTGCCGGATGCGTTTGATCCGGTCAGAAGTACAGGCTTCGAGACAGAAATACTGTTTGGAACAGGATCAGTGAGCAGCGGATGGATGAGATCTACAGCTTCGAAACGGCTGCCCGTAAGATCCGGGATACAGTAAAGCGGAAGACTCTCTCTCCAGGAAGCCAGGCTGATCTGGGCGTCGATCGCCCCGATCGATGTGATCAGTCCGTCAATCTCTTCTTCTTTTCCCCGAAGTGCTCTCAGCATCGAACCGAATTTGAGAAGATCGATGTGAAAAAGAATACAGATATAATCGAGGATTATATCCGCGAAACTGCCGGAAGTGATCCCTCCGTTGTTTCTCATAAGGAGACCGCTTCCCATAGAAAACCCAGCCATGGCCTTACGCGCTTTCTCCATCTTAGCTCTCTCTCTGTCATAGAAAGGAAATGGCTTTGCAAGAAGAACCCGCGCGCACTCCAAAAGTCTCAACACATAACGGAATGTGAAGAGGTAGGGCTCGATCGCTCTTTTGGCACGGAAATAGGTGATCATATTCAGGGCGAAGCTCCCCAGAAGACAGCAGAGTCCCACAGGAGGACTTACGAACATGATCCCGAGGGAAACCGCAGGCAGGACCAGAGCCGGAAGATCGGCGGCAATGCCCCGGTCTTCAAGACTGTCCAGGAGATCGAGATAGTCGTAGACAGAATACCTGGAGGCGCGGCCAAGACCCTGCAGGATCCTTTGGACATCCAGGCGTATCTGTTCATTTGCTGTCCACCACTGCATTCCCTCTTCACTGAGGTAAGTTCCGCCGTCTGTGCGGGGAGAGCGAAGCAGCCAGTAGAGGTATTCCTCTCCGGCCGCGCAGCAGGTCGTGTCCATACGGCGATAGAGTAGATCCATATCCAGATCATTCCAGGTGATGTCATCGACCTCAAAATCCTGTCTGTGCCTCATGCAGTACCCGGGGATCTGCTCATATCTTCCATCCGGATACTCCTTGGCACCTGGTTGTCCGAAGTTTTCTTTGAGCTTTTTCCGCTCTCTGGCATCAAGTCTTTTTCTGTCGCGTAATCCGATCACAGCGGATATTGCGAGAAAAACGACAAAAATGCCGATCATAACAAAATAGGTTTCCATAAATCCTTATTTTTCCGAAGTGGTCTGTGACTCAGCGTCCAGATGATGCTTTATAGCACAGAGCGAATCCGTCACCAGAGCAGCAAAATACTCCGAAGAATCCTTTCCGGCTTTCTTTACTTCATCATGGCTCAGAGGCTCCGTGTTAATTCCCGCCGCCATATTGGTCACCAGAGAGATCCCGCATACTCTCATTCCCATATGATGGCCTGTGATCGCCTCCATCACCGTGCTCATTCCAACAAGATCAACACCGAGACGGCTGAGGATCATGATCTCAAAAGGAGTCTCATAGGAAGGTCCGGAGAGCTGGCAGTAAACGCCTTGACTGATTGGGATATCTTTCGCTGAAGCGCAGTCAGTGATGATCCTTCGAAGTGTTCTGTCATAAACATCTGTCATGTCCGGGAAGCGGACTCCTTCATCAGGATAATTCTTACCAATGAGAGGATTGGGCACATAGAGAGAAACATGATCTCTGAGGACTACCAGAGAGCCGGGCACGTACTCTTCGTTGATGCCGCCGGCTGCATTGGTGAGAAAGAGTACTTTGGCTCCCATAGCGCGCATGACGCGGACAGGAAGTACAACTTCTTCGGGTGCATAGCCTTCATAGTAATGAACTCTTCCGTCCATGAAGATGACAGGAACGCCCTTTAAATATCCCATGACAAACTTTCCGGCGTGTCCTGAAACGGTGGAGACCGGAAATCCGGGGATCCTGTTGTAAGGAATGGAACAGATGACTTCGTCCATCTGTCTTGTATATGCTCCCAGCCCCGAACCCAGTATCACAGCGATGTCCGGTACGAAATCAGTGATCTTGCGAATATATTCAATGGATTCTCTGACTTTATCTCTCATGTCATCACGCTCCGTCTGTTTTAGTCAGTGATCTTTTCCACGATATGATCTTTATCTTTGTAAATGTGATTGGCGGGGACACAGCCTCTTACCATAGAAAGGGGATAGAGGTTAGTGTGTCTTCCGATGATGGTGCCGGGATTGAGAACACTGTTGCATCCTATATCCGCCCAGTCTCCGAGCATCGCGCCGATCTTGCGAAGACCGGTCTCCATGTTCTCTTCTCCGCAGTGGATCACTACATTCTTCTTATCAGCCTTTACATTGGATGTGATGGATCCTGCTCCCATATGTGCGTGAAAACCGAGCACACTGTCGCCTACATAGTTGTAGTGGGGGACTTCGACTTTGTTGAAAAGGACAACATTCTTGAGCTCCGTGGAATTTCCTACAGTGGTGCCGTTTCCTACGATCGCGCTGCCGCGGATGAAAGCGCACTGCCTTACTGTCGCGTTCTCATCAATGATGCAGGGACCGCCGATATAGGCGCTGTCAAATACTGTCGCGCTTTTGGCTACCCAGATGTTATCGCCCCTCTTTTCAAATCTGTCTTCGGGCAGTTTATTGCCGAGGGCAATGATAAAATCGCTGATGTCCTTAAGAACTTCCCAGGGATATGTTTTGCCCTCGAAAAGCTCAGCTGCGATGGTCTCGTTCATGTCAAAAAGATTGCTGATAGTGAAATCTTTAAGCTGCATACTATTTCCCCTTTCTGCCGGTCTTCTTCCGGCCTCCTGCCGCAGATACGTATGGCTTTTTATAGAACTGGCTGTCCCTCATATACATCTGCTGCAGCACGTCGCTGTAGTTGCTGTTCTTGACATTATTTGTGTTGCGTGAAACAAATCCGTTCAGCTTTTCCAGATACTCCTCTTCCGTGACTGTACCTTCCGAAACTCTTGTAAGTCCGAGTTCCCAGCTGGCTGTCAGCTTCGGGTTGAGAAGTGAGCGGATCGAACAGTCCACCGTGTCATAGATCATCTCTCCCATCAGTGTAGGAGTTATGACCTGTGTCTTTTTGTTCAGGGCGAGGTATCTGTTGCTGAAGAGTTTTTTCAGGATCTCGGCTCTGGTAGCGCTGGTTCCGATCCCGCTTCCCCGTATCTGTTCTCTGAGTTCTTCCTCTTCGATCAGCTGTCCGGCGTTTTCCATTGCAAGGATCATGCTGCCGGAGTTATAACGCTTCGGAGGTTTCGTCTCTCCTTCCCGGATCTCGAGGCCTGTGCAGTTCATTTGCATTCCCTTACGAAGCGTCGAGACAAAGGCAGGAATTTTATCGGTTTCCTGTTCGTTCCCGTCTCCGTCCTTCTGCTGCGGTTCTTCCGCGGGGTCTTCCTTCTTCTTCCTGAAGGAATACTCCATGACTTCAAGATACCCGGGGTCGATACAGGTCTTGAAAGAAGCGGAGAACATCTCTGTTCCCAGACGGATCTCAAGTGCTATTTTATCAAAGATCGCGGGCGGATAAAAGATTGCGAGAAACCTTCTGCATATCAGCTCGTATACTTTGGCAGTGGTGTCTTTGAGAGAAGGGAGCGCATTAAGGCCCTGCCCCGTCGGGATAATGGCGTAGTGGTCGGTGATCGCTTTGTCGTCAGTGTAGCGTGTCTTCGCGATCTTTTTATAGGACCCGGTTTCAAGGATCTTCTGCAGATATGGCCTGTACATAGTAAGATTTGAGAGTCCCTTGAGATTTTTGCCGATCTCTTTGGCGACAGCTGAAGACAGGACACGCGCATCGGTCCTTGGGTATGTCGTGAGTTTCTTCTCGTACAGCTCCTGGGCAGCCTGAAGCGTCTGGTCGGGGCTTATCTTGAAGAATCTTGAGCAGTCGTTCTGAAGTTCTGCCAGGTTGTATAAAAGGGGCGGATTCTTCTTCTCTTTTTTCCTGCTTACGGTGTGGACTTCGCAGTCCCCTGAAGCGATCGGCTGCCGCAGGTATTCGATCAGTGCTTCCGCATCCTTTCTGTCCCTGAAACCGTTTTCCTTGTACAGTGCAGGCGTGCCAAAATATCTGCTGCCCTCCACTGCATGCCATTCTGCAGTGATCTCCTCGCTGCCGCTCTCATCAGCGGGCCTGAAGTTTCCGAGAACGCGGTAAAAAGGAGTTTTGACAAAATCGCGGATCTCCCGCTCTCTTCTTACCACCATTCCCAGGACGCAGGTCATCACGCGGCCGACAGCGATCACGGAATAGTTCGTTCCCAGAACGCGGCTGATCCCGCCGCCGTATTTGAGCGTCAGCGCGCGGGAGAAGTTGATGCCCATCAGATAGTCCTCTTTGGCTCTCAGATAAGCGGCTGAACCCAGATTATCGTATTCCGAGTCGTCCTTCGCCTCTTTGATCCCTCTGAGAATCTCCTCCTTAGTCTGGGAATCGATCCAGACGCGCAGCTGTCTCTTGCCTTTAACACCGGCTTCCTGTGCGACGAGACGATAGATATATTCACCCTCGCGCCCGGAGTCGGTACAGATATAGATAGTGTCTACATCTTTGTCTGTCAGGAGTTTCTTTACGATCCCAAACTGTTTTTTGACGCCGTCGATCACCTGGTATCGGTATCTGTCGGGGATAAAAGGGATCGTGGAAAGAGACCACTTCTTGTATTTCGGGTCATATGCGTCGGGATAACACATTGTGACCAGATGCCCAACGCACCAGGTCACAATAGTATCTTCCGCTTCCATATATCCATCTCTTGATTTGAAGCTGAGCCCCAGGGAATTTGCAAATTCCCTGGCGACACTCGGCTTTTCTGCAATAAAGACTCTTTTGCTCATTCACACTCTCTTGTGTCGATCATTTATTGGTAATATAGCCCTGTGCTGTGAGCAGTTCCGCGCAAAGCACACCGCCGCCTGCGGCGCCGCGGATCGTGTTGTGTGAAAGTCCCACGAATTTCCAGTCAAACAGGGTGTCCTCTCTGAGGCGGCCGATAGAGACGCCCATCCCCTTCTCATAGTTCACATCCAGTGCTACCTGGGGACGGTTATCCTCCTCGAGGTACTGGATGAACTGCTTCGGAGCGCTGGGAAGATTCTCTTTCTGTGGCACGCCGCTGAACGCGCGGAGCGCTTCTACAAGCTGCTCCTTGGTGGGATCCTTGCGGAAATTAACAAATACGGTTGCAGTATGTCCATAGAGCACAGGCACACGGATGCACTGGCTTGTGATGGAAATGTTGTCTCCGGGAACGATCACGCCGTTCTCGATATGGCCGAAAATGCGAAGAGGCTCTTTCTCACTCTTCTCTTCTTCGCCGCCGATGTAGGGAATGATGTTGCCGACCATCTCGGGCCAGTCTTTGAAGTTCTTGCCGGCGCCGGAAATAGCCTGATAAGTGGAGACTACAGCCTGATAAGGCTCGAATTCTTTCCATGCCGCAAAAGCAGG
>CAMKAA010000018.1 GCA_946410365.1 uncultured Lachnospiraceae bacterium
TCCGGAGGTAAACGATTTTGACGGATAAACAGCCTACGGCAAGAACAATTCCATATCGGCGTCCCTTCAGGCTCAATGTCGGCCTGTTCATGTTCCTGATCATTTTCATCTATGTACTGATCAGTGTCTTGACCTATCTCACTTCCCGTAAGACGGAGGTCTACGAAGTGCGCTCGGGATCTCTCTCAGACAATCTTGTCTATCAGGGTATCGCTCTTAGAAACGAATCGGTTGTAAACAGCGACTATACCGGAACGATCAACTTCTATAACAAAGAAGGTGAGAGAGTACCGGAAGGAGGACTGGCTTTTTCTGTGGATGAGACAGGAAAGATCACCGATTATCTTAAGCCTGATGAAGAGTCTTTTTTATCCAAAGATGATATCAGGACTTTCAGGGAAGAAGCTATCCTGTTCTCACGGAAATTCAATCCCGGCGACTTTGTCAACGTTTACGATTACAAGAGCGGTGCTGTGAGTTCTGCCCAGAAGATATCAAACCGCAAGGTACTCAGCGAGATCCCCGATCTGAGCTCTACCTCCATACATCCATGCTACGCGGAGGAAACCGGAGAGATCCTCTATTATGTCGATAACTGCGAAGATATAACCTTTGAGAATCTCACCGTTGAAGATTTTGACAGGACCGGATATAAGAAAAACCAGATTACGAACGGAAGCCGGATCACAGCCGGAGAGCCTGCTTATAAGATGGTGACTGATGAAAACTGGTCTGTCGCGATCCACGTCGCCTCTGCGGAAGAAGCGAGCGAACTTGTAAAGCGCGGTTACATACAGGTTCGTTTTCTTGAGAATCAGATGATCTCCTGGGCTTCTGTATCATCAAGAAGTGATGAAAACGATAATAATTATGTGAACCTTCGCTTCAGCAATTCCATGTCCGATTTCTGCTCGGACCGCTTCGTGGATGTCGAACTCATAGCCTCTCAGAGATCCGGGCTTAAGGTTCCCAACAGTTCGATCACAAAGGGCTCCTTCTTCCTGGTCCCCAAGGAATTTGTATTTGAGGGCGTAGGAGGGCAGAGCGGCGTTCTTCTCGAGGTTTACACGGAGAATAACGAAAAGAGCGTACAATTCGTTCCTGCGGTCCCCTACAGCGAAAATGAGGACTGTTATTATCTCGATGACAGCGTACTCAGAGCCGGTATGATCATTGACCGTCCAAACTCCTCTGAGCAGTTTACGATCGGCGATCAGGATGAACTGATCGGTGTTTACTATATCAACAAAGGATACCCTGATTTCCGCCAGGTCAATATCCTCTATCAGAACGAGGAGTACGCCATAGTGGAACCCAACTCGCTTTATGGGCTGCAGGAATATGACTATATTGTCCTTTACGCGGATTCCATCCGCATGAACGACTACTATCGCTGACGCAGCACCTGATTGCGGAAGAAAGGAAACGAACTTTGATCAGAGAAAATATTGAAAGCGTGGAAGAAAGAATAAGCGGCGCCTGCAGGAGAGCAGGAAGAGACAGATCCGAAGTTAACCTCATCTGCGTCACAAAGACAAAGCCTGAAGAGATGCTTCTCGAAGCTTACGAAGCAGGACAGCGCGATTTCGGTGAAAACAAGGTACAGGAGATCTGCAGAAAAAAGCCTGCTCTGCCCGGCGATATCAGATGGCATATGATCGGACATCTTCAGAGAAACAAAGTAAGACAGCTGATCGGACAGACAGTAATGATCCACAGTGTGGACAGCCTCAGGCTTGCGGAAGCGATCAGTGCGGAAGCTGTCAAGGCAGGAATCGTAATTCCCGTATTGATCGAAGTCAACATGGCCGATGAGGAGAGCAAATTCGGCGTTTCCCCCGGAGATGCTCTGCAGCTCATCACAGACGCTTCTGAGCTTGGAGGTATTAAGATTGAAGGCCTTATGACAATTGCTCCCTATACGGAAGACCCGGAGTCTAACAGGCCCTATTTTGCAGGCCTTAGGGAATTAGCAGTTGACATAGGTCAAAAATGCATTGATAATGTGTCTATGGGCGTTCTTTCAATGGGTATGACAGGCGATTTTGAGGTCGCGATCGAAGAAGGAGCGACGCATATCCGCGTTGGCACCGGAATCTTCGGAGAACGGATCTATACCTGAGAACAGCTTTCCGGCTTTCATGCCGGTAATTTTAATAAAGGAGTATGACAGATATGAGTGTTATGGATAAGCTTATCAACGCCATGAAGTTCAATGACGATGAAGATTTTGATGAAGATGAGGAGTATGAGGACGAGGATTATTACGGAGATGACAAGCCTGCTGCTGCAGAACCTGTAAGAAATTCGAGAGCCGCTTCTCAGGCATCAGCTTTTGATGAGGATACAGCTGACGAGGAACCGGTTCCGGCTCCCAGAGCCAGGAAGCGTTTCGGCGGTGCAGCTGCTGACAAGAGCGAATCCTCAACAGTTTCCAGACAGGTCAAGAAACAGTATTCGGAGGCCGGAATGGAAGTATGCATTATTAAGCCCACATCTGTCAACGATGCGAGAGAAGTTACAGACACACTGCTGGCAAACAGCACTGTAGTCCTCAACCTTGAGGGACTCGATGTTGAGATCGCTCAGAGGATCATCGATTTTACATCAGGATCCTGCTATGCGGTTCACGGAAACGTCATGAAGATTTCCCATTATATCTTTGTGATCACTCCTGCAAACGTCGATGTATCAGGGGACATTTCCACTCAGGCGGGAATCGGCCGCACAGAGAGCAATTCCCTGAGCATGCCTTACGGCGGAAGAAACTAAATCGCGGAAGATTATTGTTATCATAGTATATCGAAGCGCACCGGACATTGTTTGGTGCGCTTTTTACAGTCAAAACATAAAAGCTATATAATTCACAAAATTGACCGGAACGGTTAATTGACCAATATAGTCGGACCATTTCAGTCAATAAGCGTGCGGAGGAGTGTCCATGAAAGCAAATATCACAAGGATCATCAAAGCGGGAGCCTTATTTCTGGTATTGGCCGCCTTTGATCTTTTCACCAAATCTGTTGCGGTCAGCGCCCTTGGAGGGGGAAAGAGGATTCCGCTTATTCCCGGAGTTCTTGAATTCTACTACATACAGAACCGCGGCGCGGCTTTTGGAATATTCCAGGACGGAACATTTATACTCGGTATGATCTCAGCCATTGCGCTGTGCGCACTGATCTTTGTATACCTCAGAATACCTGATGGAAAGAAATACCTTCCGCTCAGACTTGTTCTGATATTCATTGCTGCAGGAGCCGCCGGCAATCTGTACGACAGGATCACTCTGCAATATGTAAGGGACTTCATTTATTTTTCTCTGATCGATTTCCCGGTATTTAATGTTGCAGACATCTATGTTACCTGCAGCGTCTTTATCCTCGCGTTCCTGATCCTGTTTTATTACAAGGAGGATGATCTGCAGTTCGGGCACTAATGAGAACATACATATTAATTTACAGGCTGAATTTGGAGGTTCTAAAATGGAACAGATCAACGAATTCACAGTACCGGAAGAACTCGATGGCGAACGGTTTGACGCAGTAGTCGCCTCACTTTCCGAAGGACAATCCAGAAGCTATCTGAAAAATCTTATCAAGGACGGAAGCGTCCTTTTGAACGGCAAAACAGCGAAACCGAGTACAAAAGTTCTCGAAAATGACAAGATCAGTCTTGTTCTGCCCGAAAAGATCATCCCGGACATACTGCCGGAGAACATTCCTCTGGACATTTTATATGAAGATGAGGATATACTTGTAGTCAATAAGCCAAAGGGAATGGTCGTTCACCCCGCTCCCGGACATTACTCCGGTACACTCGTCAACGCCGTCCTGTACCACTGCGGCGACAGTCTCTCCGGGATCAACGGCGTGATGCGCCCCGGTATCGTCCACAGAATCGACAGAGACACCACCGGAAGCGTAATAATCTGCAAAAATGACGCCGCCCACAACAGCATAGCAGCACAACTTCAGGAACACAGTATCGTGCGCCGCTATTTTGCCATTCTGTATGATAATATTGCAGAGGACGAATTCACGGTCAATGCACCCCTGGGAAGGGATCCTAAAGACCGAAAGCGAATGGCTGTCAGAAGCGATGGAAAGAAAGCGGTGACTCACTGCAAGGTACTTAAACGGTTTGGTCAGTATACCTATGTGGAGTGTCGTCTTGAAACCGGACGGACCCATCAGATCCGTGTCCATATGGCCTATGTTCATCACCCGCTGCTGGGAGATGAAGTATATGCGGGACGCAGAAAATCCCCCTTTGTGACCCAGGGACAGTGTCTGCATGCAGGGATTCTCGGATTTATTCATCCCAGAAGCGGAGAATACATAGAGACACACGCTCCGCTCCCTCAATATTTCGAAGAAATACTTAGCAAATTAGACAATAATTAACTTTAAAACCAATTTATATTATTGAAATTGCATAGCAAAACCGGTACGTGTATAATATTATTAGAAAAATGGTTGCTTGATCATATGTGTTTTTATGGATTTCCGGCAGTAAATGACAGCGCTCACGGAGGTGGAGAATGAACACAATAATCACTATCGGAAGACAATACGGTTCGGGAGGCAGAGAAGTAGGGCAGAAGCTTGCGGCACATTACGGAATCAACTGCTATGACAACGAACTGATCAGCAAGGTTGCCAGGGAGAGCGGTTTCTGCCAGGAAATCGTGCAGCAGCAGGACGAGCGTCCCACAAATTCTTTCCTGTATAACCTCGTGATGGACACTTATTCTTTCGGCTTCAGCGGATCAGGGTTTTCAGACATGCCTATCAGTCAGAAGGTGTTCCTGGCACAGTACGATACGATCAAGAAGATCGCGAAAGAGGAAGGCGCCTGTGTGATCATCGGCCGCTGCGCTGACTGCGCGCTGCAGGATTTTTCCAATGTCATCAACCTCTTTTTCCACGCGAGCGAGGAGTTCAGGATCGCCAGAGCTGCGGGTTATCCCGATGTTCCTGCGGAAGACAAGGCCAATCCCGACAAACTCAGGGATTTCATTCTTCGCAAGGATAAACAGAGGCAGAGTTATTATAATTATTATTCTATGAAAAAATGGGGGAGAGCGGACACTTACGATCTCTCCATAGACACAGGTCTTCTGGGAATAGACGGTACTGTAAATCTCCTGACGCAGGTCATCGAAGATTTCGAGAACCGGTAACAGTATTCCCGGCTGCGGATCTCATATTTCTAAGTCCGCTTTACTATTCATAAAGGAGGATTCAATATTGAGCAAACGATTTAAAGCCGCATTGGCAGGACTTGCCTTTGTGGCAGGCTGTGAGGTCGGTATAGCTCTTCAGCTGGTGAAGATGATCCGTGATTATACTTTGAAAGAAAAAGCGCTCAGCGAGCCTCTGGAGGCTTCTGAGGAGGAGATTGCCGCGGAACAGGCAATTAACGAGGAGTTAGATGCCGCTGCAGACTCAGAAGAGATCTGCGGAGAAGATACATCTGAGGAAGATCAGAATACCGTAACAGGAACAGAAGGCGCCGCCTTCGCTAACTGAGAGGAGGGCTCTATATGGCATTCAGGATCATCGCCGATTCAAGTTGTGATATTTTTGAACTGGACCGTAAAATCGATGGTCTGTATTTCAACACCGTTCCCTTTGTGATCACTGTCGACGGCAAGGATTTTGTAGATGACGACAAGCTCAATGTTAAGGAACTTGTGGAGGCAATGGCTGCCAGCAGTAAGAGCCACACTTCATGTCCTTCCCCTGCGGATTGGGTCCGGGAATTCGGTGAAGAGGGAGATGTGTTCGCACTCACCATTTCATCCAACCTCTCCGGAAGCTACAACAGCGCGTGTACCGCCAGGAACATGGTTTTGGAAAATGATCCGGAGAGAAATATCGAGATCCTTGATACCCGCGGTACGGGACCGAGCCTCTCCATGACTATCGACAAGCTGTGTGACCTGATCGGACAGGGACTGAGTTTTGAAGAAGTAAGGACGCAGATCCATAAGTTCATGGAAGACCACAAACTGATCTTTGCGCTTTCGTCCTACCACAATCTGGTCAACAACGGAAGAATGCCCAAGATCGCCGGCATCGTTCTGGGACATCTGGGACTTTGGGGTGTGGGAATCGCCAGCGAGGAAGGCACTATCAAGATGAAAAAGATCGCCAAAGGCGGCAAAAAGACTCTGCAGGTGATCATGAATGATTTCAGGGAGCGGACAGCTGACAAGGAAAGCATTGTCATATCACATTGCCAGAACGAAGCATTTGCCCTCAACCTCAAAAAAGCGGCGGAAGCCGAGTACCCCGGAAAGATCGTAAAGATTTATCCTACCAGAGGTTTATGCAGTTATTACGCGGAAAAAGGCGGAATCATTGTCGGATTCTGAAAATCGGAATCTAAGAAAGAATAAGACAGGCAGCCTGCCGGATCTGATCTGACGGGCTGCCTTTTACTATGGAAGCAGTAGTATATTTCGGGATCTATTACGCCGCTAAATATGGATTTAACGTCGTAACTATGCTATAATAACGTCGGAAGCGGCCATCTACGGCCTCTGTTCATATTATTACAGCTATTACAAAGACACAAGGAGCTCTCTCATGGAAGCATACCGCGATGAAAAAAATGTTCGTGTACTCGAAAAAATAAATGATCTCACAGTCGATCTTCCGATGTTTGTACGCCGCTTTGCGAATGAATATCTCGTCACCAAGAACAAGGCGCCTCGCACCGTACTCGGCTATGTCGGTGACATAAAAGTCTTCTTTGAATATCTCGAAAAGGCCCTCGGAATCCCTGTCATGCAGATCTCGATCCAGACCCTTGGCACTCTTACCGCTGATGACATTCAGGACTATCTGATGTATCTGATGCGCTATAACCGCAAGGACCCCAACAACAATAAGACAATCAGGGAGTCCAATCAGGCTCCCGCCAGAGCGAGGAAACTCTCTTCCCTGCGGGCTCTATACCGCTATTTGATCGCACACAATCATTTAGAGAAAAATGTGGCGGAACTGGTGGACATGCCCAAGATCGAGGAAAAGGCGATCACATATCTTGAAAAGGAAGAAGTCAGAAATGTGCTGCAGGGCGCGGAGACCGGCGATTCCCTTACCGAGACACAGTTTAAATTTGCAAAAAACTCACAGATGCGGGATGTGGCGATCCTGACTCTTCTGCTCCACACCGGCATTCGTGTCAGTGAAATGGTAGGCATCGACCTCCAGGACATCGACTGGGATGAAAGACGCATAAAGATTTTCCGGAAAGGCCGCAAGGAACAATATGTATACTTCAACGCTCCAGTGGAGGAGGCGCTTCAGGACTACATTGAATATGAGAGAAAAGTCCCCTCCGAAGATCTGAATGCGCTGTTTATCTCAAGAAAAGGCCAGAGGATCTCTGTCAGGGCCGTCGAGCGCCTGGTCAAAAAATACACAGCTTCTACAGTTCCTATGAAGCGGATCACGCCCCACAAACTGCGCAGTACCTTTGCTACTAATCTCTATGAAGAAACCGGCGACATCTATGTCACTTCAGACGCCCTTGGACACTCCAGCCTGGAGACGGTCAAAAAGTATACGAATCTGCACGATGAGAGGCGCAGAAAGGCTGCTGAGGCCATTGAAAAGGCATATTACAGAGAAAACCGGCGAAAGGACTGACTGCATGTTCAGCTCTCAATAAACTCAATGATCGTATGGATGGCAAGATCCATGATCCTGGGATCAGTGAAGCGATGATCCCCGTTCTGCATCGGTATGAGTTCTATGACGTTTTTATCCGCAAACTGTTCTGAGACTTCAAATGGGATGATCTCATCCTTAGTGCCGTGAATGATCAGAATGTCATCGGCGTAGTCCATATAGTCATTTTGTGTGATGTCAGCAGCTTCCAGTTCATCTAAAAACGGCTTTCCGATCTTGATCTTTCGGTCGAAGCCAACCAGGACAGGCTTTCCCTTCAATATTTTGGCATAGTCGTCTTCAGACATGATGCGGTGGATCATAGAGTCATAAATCGTAATGGCCGGACACCTGAGCGCGACCTTCCTGAAAGGGTTACAGCTATGATCCGCTATATATTTAAGGAACAGAAAAGCCCCGAAACTTGTGGCATATGCGTATATTTCATCTGTATCAAACTGTTTCTTAACATAATCGATCACAAACGTCAGGTACATATCGCATTCGCTCAACATCAGGTTCTTGCGGGCATCATCGCCGTGACAGGGCCAATTGAAGGCCACAACGCAGTAATCTTTGTGCTTGGAAATGAGCTTGTTGGCGAATTTCTCGCAGGCCTTGTTGTCCATGTGCCCGCCAAAGCCGTGCCCGAAGATCACGGCTTTTTTAATATCGTGAACATTGCCGTAATATAACTTGCATCGGACACTGTAGCCCGACTCATTGATGTCAAAATATTTCTCCATTTCCATCTCTCCGAATTATGTTATTCTTCCATCCAGCCCTGCTGTGCGATCACCTCGTCTGCGGGATGACCGTTAACCGTCCATTCTCCGGCATCATCTTTTTTCACAAACAGGCGGGCGATCTGGTCGCCATCCTCTGTTATGCAGTCTATAAATGATTCTCCGTCAGAGCGTACGATCGTTAGAATTGAATGCTCCGGTACAATTCCGGCTGAACTCTCTGTGCTGCCGCTGTCCTCGAAAATCTCAGCTTCAAAAGCCGATCCGGTGATTATCGGCATAGGATTCGTCTTCAGCTCATAATATCCGTCTCTTACCACCATACCGTCATCATCCGAATGCGCAGCCGCCTCCAGAAACAGTTCCTGCAGCAGATCCGCGTTTTTATATAACTTGTAACTGTCCGGCGACAGAGGAATACTCATATGCTCGAAATGATCATAGCTGATCTCCGCATTGACTTCCCCCGTTTTCTCCAAACCATCCTCCGTAATCCTGTACAGATCTGAATGGTTGTCCGCTGTACAGTACAAGTACCTGCCGCCGGATTTCTGAACAATATAGTATGCAGAGTAACTATCGCCGGTCTGCGGTGAAGGAATACTGTCACCGATCACACCTTCGACATCCTTCTTCGTAAGATGGACCATGTAATCATATACCGCTCCGGAAATCCCCGGGCGCAGCATTTCTTCACACATCTTGAAAGGAATGTATGCTCTTTCCCTTCTGTGATACTCTTTTCCGGCTTCCATGCCTGCTTCATTAAGATCGAACTCAATCCCAAGCGGATCAAGAGCCCAGGCAAAGCTTCCGTCCTCTCTGCATCCCTGTACGGCAGTTCTCAGGATATCAATAAGCTCTTCTCTGCCGGGATCCGTTTCATCCCTCCATCCGCTTCTGACAAGTGCTTCCCAGATCATCTGCGGCAGTTTCTCCGTATCTGTAAAAATATCGTTGAGCGACAGAATACGACCGCTGGCAGAGTCGATCGTCATGCCATAGATCTCATTATAATCCGGCTCAATATCCCTGTTATAGCGGTATGCTGTTCTGAAGAAACTCAGGATTCCGGAGTCCGCCCTCGTAATCTCGATTCCTGTCCAGGAATTCAGGTACAGGAAAGAAGGGACGTCTTGTCTCATCCTGTACGCGTTATACCTTGTTTCTCCGTCCGCGATCTCCAAAGCAGAATTCTGCTCGGCAAATTCATTAAAGTTTTTCATGGCCGCCCAGATCTTGGGAAACTTTTCCTTAAGGTCTTCAGCTAACTCGACCACAGCACGTACTGCGGATACTCCGCCTTTTCGCGAATCTATCTTATCGGATATTTCTTCCCGGCTTCCAAGGCTGATAAAGACCGGAGCGGCTTCAGAAGCAGGCGTTGTTAGTTCCTTAAAAGGCAGGTCTTTCAGTTCTTGTGTAGGAATAAAAGCATCCTGCAGTGTAATATCCTTCCTCCATATCGTGAGAACCTCATCTTCTTCACTTTTCTCTGCTTCGGAAACAGCCTGAGATGATGATTCTGTTCCGCCATTGACCGTATCCAAGATCTTTGATCCGCACCCGGCCAGGATGAACGCTGAGAGTAAGAGTATTATAGCCTTTTTCATAGATGATCTCCTCTGAACCCTACGTCTGATGTGACCATTATAACCGAAAAAAACAGTCCCGAGATATTAATCTCAGGACTGTCATCATACATTTTAGTTCTGTACCTTCAAAACTGAACACCGAAGGAACTTT
>CAMKAA010000019.1 GCA_946410365.1 uncultured Lachnospiraceae bacterium
CTGCAAAGCCCCTCCTTGCTGAGAAAGGATATGAGCTGGATATAAAGGTATTTGAAGATTACGTACAGCCCAATGAGGTAGTCAACAGCGGCGAGATCGACTGCAACTACTTCCAGCATGTACCTTATCTTGAGAGTTTCAATGAAGAGAAGGGCACAGACCTCGTGGTAGCGGGCAAGATCCACTACGAACCCCTGGGAATCTATCCCGGAACCAAGAAGACTCTCGAGGAGATCGGAGAAGGCGATGTGATCGCGATACCGAATGATACAACAAATGAAGCAAGAGCTCTTCTCTTACTGCAGTTCAATGGTATAATTAAACTTAAGGACGGCGCCGGAATCACTGCGACCAAGCAGGATATCGCTGAGAATCCCCACAATGTGGAGATCAAGGAGCTCGAAGCGGCTCAGATCCCCCACGTCAAGGATGAAGTGGCATATTCCGTTATGAACGGCAACTACGCGCTTCAGGCCGGCCTTATTGCTGCTAAGGATGCGCTTTCCTATGAACTCCCTGATTCCGAAGCAGCAGCGACATATGTAAATGTCATAGCAGTGAAGGCAGGAAATGAGGAGAACGAGGGGATCAAGGCTCTCGTCGAAGTTCTGAAATCTGAAGAGATCAAGAAGTTTATCGCTGATAATTATGATGGCGCTGTGGTCGTCTTTGAGGAATGATCTGCGGATCGCAGCAGGGTTAGCACCGAGGAGGTAATAATGACAATCGAGAAGAAAAAAGAAGGCAATCGACTGATTCTGGCAGTCTCAGGCCGCCTGGACACAATGACGGCACCGGAACTTGAAAACGTCATTAAGGAGAATTTGGACGGCGTGGAGGAACTGGTCCTGGATTTTGAAAACCTGGAATATATCTCCTCTGCAGGCCTGCGTGTTGTTCTCGGAACAAGAAAAGCTATGGGGGAAGGGAAGTTCTCAGTCCGCAACCTCTGCAGTGATGTAAGGGAGATCTTTGATATTACGGGATTCTCGGATATCATCACGATCGAATAAGAATCAGACGAAGAAATCAGGAAGACCGCCGTATCAATATGATACGGCGGCTTTTTTCGTGCGATAAGCTGTTAGCGCATCTCGCGTCTGCGAGAGGTCAGGAAACAATATTTGCGGATATCGGAAACTACAGTATAATAATGATGTGAAATTATGCCCGGACTTAAGAACCGGAACCAAATAGTAGCGACAGGGATGGTGCAAAATATGGAAAACAATGATCTTTTCAGAAAAAAGGCGGTAGAGAGAATAACTTCACCCGAGAAACTTAACGATTACATTCATGTGACGAGCCCTTCGATCTGGATGGCGCTGGGAGCGATCATCGTGCTCCTTGTCGGGGCGCTTGTTTGGGCGACATTCGGCAATATCTACACGACCGTAAACGGCGCAGGCGTCGTAAGAGATAATAACCTGGCGATCTACATCAAAGTCTCCGACCGTCCCTCCGTTAAGGAAGGAATGGAGATCACGGTAAACGGCCACAAGACTGTGGTGAGGGAGATCTCTCAGGAACCCGCGCAGATCAGCGAGGAAGTCGGAGAATACATCCTTGAAGCTACCGGACTGAAGTCAGGCGACTGGACCTATAAGGTTGAAGCGGACATCGACCTTCCCGATGGCGTATACGAAGTCAGTATTACAGTGGAATCCGTTCATCCGATCAAGTTTGTGACTAACTGAGGGGAATAAGCAGAGGCTTTACATATGAATGCTACGAAGAAAAAAGTAAAAGAGCCGGTGAAAAGGGGAGTGGCGAAGGTTCCTGTCATAATGCAGATGGAGGCACTGGAATGCGGAGCCGCATGCCTGACCATGGTTCTTGCCTATTATGAAAAATGGGTACCGCTGGAGAAGGTCCGGGTAGACTGCGGCGTTTCCAGAGACGGCTCTAACGCGGGAAATGTGCTCAAGGCGGCGCGTTACTACGGCCTTGTGGCGGACGGTTACAAGCTCGAGCCGCAGATGCTGATGGACAACGCTGTTTTTCCCTGTATAATCCACTGGAATTTCAACCACTTTGTGGTTCTGGACGGCTTTGCGAGGAATAAGGCGATCCTGAACGATCCGGCGAGAGGGCGTGTGGAAGTGACGATGAAGGAGTTCGACGAGTCCTTTACCGGGATCTGTCTGATGTTCGAGCCCGGAGAGGACTTCGTGCCGTCAGGTAAACCCAAGAGTGTACTCTCTTTTGCCGCCAAACGGCTCAAAGGCGCCGGACCTGCAATCGCTTTTGTCGTGCTGACTACGATCATTTCGTCCCTTTGCGGAGTCATTTCGCCCGGTTTCACCCAGGTATTTATGGACAGGCTTCTGACGGGAAAGAATCCGGACTGGGCTTTTCCTTTCCTTGTGCTCCTGTCGGTGTTTACTGCGCTGCAGATCGCGGTCTCCTGGATCAATATAGTTTACTCTTTGAGGATCAACGGAAAACTTGCCATTGTCAGCAATTCCTCCTTTATGTGGAAGATCCTGCGGCTGCCGATGGAGTTCTTCTCCCAGAGAATGGCCGGCGATATTCAGTCCAGGCAGAATTCCAACACAGAGGTCGCGTCGAACCTTGTTAATACTTTCGCGCCTCTGGCTCTCAATACGGGCATGATGTTCTTCTATCTGGTGATCATGATCAGAATGAGTCTTCCGATGACGATCCTCGGCGTATTCTCTGTTCTGCTCAACGGCCTGTTTTCAAGATACATCTCGGAAAAGAGGATCAATATCGCGAGAGTACAGGTCAGAGACAGCGGAAAGCTGGCGGGCACCACGATCGCCGGGATCGAGATGATCGAATCCATCAAAGCGAGCGGCTCGGAGACCGGATTCTTCGAGAGATGGGCGGGCTTCCAGGCCAGCGTCAATCACCAGGATGTAAAGTTCTCAAGGACAGACGAGTACCTGGGACTTCTTCCTTTGATCGTATCTGAGGTTACTGACTGCCTCGTCCTGTTCATGGGAATCAGCCTGGCCATGAGGGGAGAGTTTACACCCGGTATGATCACACAGTTCGCTGTCTACATGAAGCAGTTTCTCGCTCCGGCCAATCAGCTGGTCACGACAGGGCAGACTGTCCAGGAGATCAGAACGGAGATGGAGAGGATCGAGGATGTAATGGAATACCGGACGGATGAGCTCGCGGACAATGAAGTGAGCGCGGATACGCTGGAAGTTTCCTTCGCCAAGCTCTCCGGAACCGTCGAGATGAAGAACGTGACCTTCGGTTATGCCCCTCTGGGCAAGCCGCTGATCCAGGACTTTAATATGAGACTGGAGCCGGGAAAGAGCATTGCTTTCGTCGGCGCTTCCGGCAGCGGCAAATCCACTTTGGCCAAACTCCTCTCCGGACTGTATAAACCCTGGGAGGGAGAGATCCTCTATGACGGGAAACCGATCACTGAGATCGATAAGGCCGTTTTCAGGGGATCACTGGCAGTTGTGGATCAGGAAATCACACTGTTTGAGGATACGATTGCCAACAACATAAAGATGTGGGATACCACGATCGAAAACTATGAAATGATACTTGCGGCTCGTGACGCCCAGATCCACGATAAGATCATGCAGCGCGAGGGAGGCTACGAATACAGGATCAGGGAGAACGGCTCTGACTTCTCAGGAGGAGAGCGGCAAAGACTTGAGATCGCCAGGGTGCTGGCACAGGATCCCACTATTGTGATCATGGACGAGGCTACTTCCGCGCTTGACGCGAGAACGGAATACAATGTCGTCAAGTCGATCAGAGACAGAGGAGTAACCTGCATCGTGATCGCGCACAGGCTCTCTACGATCAGAGACTGCGATGAGATCATCGTAATGGATCACGGAGTTGTGGCTGAGCGCGGAACTCATGAAGAGCTCTACGCGCTCGGAGGAATGTATACGGAGCTGGTAAGCAGCAATTAAGGCGGCGAGGAGAGAAACAGTATGGGTTGGTTTGACGAACAGATCCGTCTGAGAAAACTAAATGATGAAGTGCTGCTGGAGGAGTCTTTTCTGGATATGGCGGGCTCCGTCATGGGACGGCAGCTGCAGGCCTCTTTGGAGAACAACCGGATCAGGACCAAGAACGCTATTGACGCGGTCCTTCAGAGCATGAATATCCGCAGCAGGGATATTCCTGACGATATCAAGGAACTCAATGATCAGCTTGATTATCTGCTGGAGCCCCACGGCATAATGCGAAGGGCTGTCAGTCTTCCGCCGGGATGGTACAAGGATGCGGCTGGTTCCATGCTCATGATCTATAAAGAAGGAAGTATCCCTGTGGCAGTGGTGCCCGGAAAGATAAACGGCTATGAATACACTGATCCTGTCACGATGAAAAGGTGCAGGATCAATGACAAAACACAGAAATTGTTTGAGGAAACAGGGCTCTGCTTCTACAAACCATTTCCCCAGAAAAAGCTTGGCATCAAGGATCTCCTGATCTATATGGCTCTGTCAAGATCTGTTTCGGATCACGCAATGATCTTTATAAGCGGCGCGATCCTGACGGCTATAGGGGCTATTACGCCCATGCTGACCAAACTGGCATACGGCAGGGTCCTTAAGAGCGGCCAGATGAACATGCTCGTTGCCCTGACAGTTTTTATGATCTCTGTTTCAGTCGGTCATCTCATGTTCGGGACAGTCAGCAACATGATCACACAGGCAGTTCAGACCAAGCAGTCCGTCGCGATCGAAGCGGCGGTAATGATGAGGATCCTCTCGCTGCCCGCTTCGTTTTTCAGAAAATTCAGCGCAGGCGAACTGTATTCGAGAGTGCAGTCAATCTCGGAACTGTGCAAACAGCTTGCGTCAGCTATCCTGTCGACGGGAGTGACATCACTGTTTTCGCTGGTCTACATCGTGCAAATATTCCACTATACACCGGCTCTTGTGGTGCCGGCACTGGCCATCACACTGATCACGCTGGTATTTTCCGTGGTGTCCACGCTTCTCAACACGGCGATCTCCAGAGAATCCATGAAGCTGGCAGCTCAGGAAAACGGCATGAACTATGCCATGATCACGGGAATTCAGAAGATCAAACTTGCCGGAGCGGAGAAACGCGCCTTTGCGCGCTGGGCAAGGCTGTATTCGAAGGAAGCGGAGTACATGTATAATCCGCCTATGATCATCAAGATGAACTCGGTGATCAGCGCGGCGATCAGCCTGATCGGAACAGTGGTCATGTACAGCGCGGCGATCAACAGCGGCGTCACGTATGACAACTATGTTGCTTTTACCGCGTCTTACGGCTATATTTCTGCCGCATTTATGGAGATTTCTTCCATTGCCCTCATTATCGCGGGGATCCGTCCCACTATAGAGATGGTGTCCCCCATTCTGGAGCAGGAGCCGGAAGCGACGGGCGGCAGACAGATCGTGACCAGGCTTGGCGGCAATATTGAACTGAACCATGTGAGTTTCCGCTATTCTGACGCGATGCCGGACGTCCTGGATGATCTGAGTATCAGGATCAAATCCGGAGAGTATGTGGCGATCGTCGGAGAGACGGGCTGCGGCAAGTCTACTCTTGTGAGGATCCTCCTCGGATTTGAGAAGCCCAGGGTAGGCGCTGTATTTTATGACGGCAAGGATATCAACAGCCTGGACCTGAGGTCGCTTCGCAGACATATCGGCGTGGTGATGCAGAACGGAAAGCTCCTTATGGGCAGTATTTTCGAGAATATCACTATTTCAGCCCCCTGGCTCGGGATGGACGATGCATGGGCAGCGGCGGAAGCTGCCGGAATCGCGCAGGATATCAGAGAGATGCCCATGGGAATGCAGACTATGATCTCCGAGGGCCAGGGCGGGATTTCAGGCGGACAGAAGCAAAGGCTTTTGATCGCCAGAGCCATCGCGCCGAAGCCCAATATCCTTATATTCGACGAGGCGACATCCGCTCTCGACAATCTCACTCAGAAGAAAGTCACAGAAGCGCTTGACTCTTATAAATGCACAAGACTCGTCATCGCGCACAGACTCTCGACGATCCAGGCCTGCGACAGGATCCTGGTCCTTCGACACGGCAAAATAGCGGAAGACGGCACGTATGACGAACTGATCGCGGAGAACGGGTTCTTCGCGGAGCTGGTGGAGCGGCAGAGACTTGATACGGGTGACGACATGCCGGAGTCTGAGGGCGAAGAGATGCCTGAGGACGGTGAGATGCCTGAAGACGGCGAGATGTCCGAGTACGGCGAGCCGGCGCCGGAGGTCACTTATGATATACCAGCAGATCAGTAAGGGCGGTATAGACGCGGGAACGATGAAGAGGATCGCGATCATAGCGATGTTCATCGATCATATGACCCTCAGTTTTCTGGAGGTGGCAAGAGATTCGCAAGGGCACAGGATCATGAATACCTTCGCGGCGGGGGAAACGCTGGATTCAATCGGAAGAGGGATCGGGAGACTGGCTTTCCCTGTATTCTGTTTCCTCATTGTGGAAGGATTTCTTTATACTCGGAACAGGTGGAAGTATCTGATCCGCCTGCTGGTGTTCGCGGCGGTCTCCCAGGTGCCGTTCTGTCTTTTGGTATTCCCGAATTCACAAAAGCGTCACGCCGACACAATTTTTACACTGGCAGCGGGATATATCCTGATCTGGATCGTGGAGACGCTGGCAGGTTATTTCAAAGTGGACGATTTTCTGCCCGCCCGAAGGAGCAGTTATATAGAAGCAGAAGAGGGAGACAGGGGAGAAAAGAGAACAGTGCTCACGCTGCCGGCCCGGCTGGACAGAAAATGGATCAGGTTCATTCTGTTTATGATCCCTTCTCTGGCAGCATGCTTCGGAATCTGTTGGCTGGCTAAGTGGTTCGGCTGTGACTATTCCTACGGGGGCGTCATCTGCATACTGCTCCTGTATCTTCTCTACAGGTACAGGGAATATTCGATCGCGGCTGCCTGGGCGTGGCTTACGAATTACAACCATAACGAACTGCTGGCGATAACGGGATTTTGGCTCATCTGGTGTTATAATGGAAAGAGAGGAAAACAAAACAAATACTTTTTCTATCTGTTTTATCCGGGCCATCTGATATTTCTGTACCTGATCCGCAAAGCGATCTTCGGAGCCTGATTATCAGTTCGCTTGTAGTAAATGACCTCATAAGAGAGCGCTGTAAAGAAAGGGAGGGCCGGTTATGGAATTAATGTTTTTGGGAGCTGATCATGAGGTGACGGGAAGCTGTCACTATTTACAGGTCGGCAAGAAGAAATTCCTGGTCGACTGCGGTATGGAACAAGGGATCGACCGGTTTGAAAACGCGGATATGCCGGTCCCCGCTTCGGAGATTGACTTTGTATTCCTGACACATGCGCATATTGATCACTCCGGAATGCTTCCCAAACTGTATCGCGACGGATTCCGGGGACAGATCATCTCGACGAGAGCGACCGCCAGTCTTTGCAATATCATGCTTAAGGATTCGGCGCACATCCAGGAAATGGAGGCGCAGTGGCGCAACAAGAAAGCTAAGAGAAAAATTGACGGAGAGGGATATGAGCCTATCTATACGATGGAGGACGCCGTAGAAACGATCAAACTCTTCGTGGAGTATCCCTATGGCAAGATCTTCACGGTTTGTGACGGAATCCGCTTCCGCTTTACTGACGTAGGTCATCTTCTCGGATCGGCGAGCATCGAGCTGTGGCTTACAGAGGGAAATACGGAGAAGAAGATCGTGTTTTCCGGGGATATCGGGAACAAGATGCAGCCGCTTCTCAAAGACCCTGAATACACGGCGGAAGCCGACTATGTGGTTATGGAATCCACCTATGGTGACAGGATCCATGAGAAAGACGACGAAGATGTGGTACAGGATCTTGCGGATATCATTTCCGAGACCTTCCACAGGGGCGGAAACGTCGTGATCCCCGCCTTTGCGATCGGCAGGACCCAGGTCATGCTTTACTATATCCGCCATATCAAAGAGAAAAACATGGTGCCGGATTTCCCGAATTTCCCGGTCTATGTGGACAGTCCGCTCGCAGTGGAGGCGACGCAGATCTTCTACGAGTGCGGACAGGAGTGCTATGACGACGAAGCGCTGGATCTTCTTGCAAAAGATATCAATCCGATCGGCTTCCCGAATCTGCATCTGTCGATCACTACCGACGATTCCAAGGCGATCAACTTTATTGAGGAGCCCAAGGTGATCATCAGCGCTTCGGGCATGTGCGACGCGGGACGCATCAAGCACCACCTCAAATACAATCTGTGGAGGGAAGACTCCACGATCCTTATGGTGGGATATCAGTCGGAGGGATCTCCAGGAAGAAAGATTCAGGACGGTGCTAAGGAGATCAAGATCTTCGGAGAAGATGTGGCGGTCAGGGCTAAGATCGAGACACTTCCGGGGCTGTCCGGACACGCCGACAGACTCGGCCTTTTAGAGTGGATCGAGGCTTTTAAGTACAAGCCCCGTCAGGTCTTTGTTGTTCACGGAGAGGACCAGGTAGCCGAAATGTTCTCGAAGACACTTTCGGAGGAGTGCGGGCTCAGAGCAGCGGCGCCGTACAGCGGAACGAGATACGATCTTGCTGCCGGCAAATTCATATTGATCACGTCGGGTATCCCGATCAGCAAGGCAACGGCAGGCAGAATGGTGAGCAGCTCCTTCACGAAGCTTAAATTCACAGGCCGGCGGATCCTTGATTTTATCAATAGCTGTCAGGGTCTTCCCAACAAGGATCTGGAGCGCTTCTCACAGGATCTTGAGGCACTTATAGAGAAGTACAGAGTAGATCGAAAGAACTGATAGTAATAAAGACAGGAGATAGAAATCTATGAATCTTATCGCGGCAGTGGATCGGAACTGGGCCATAGGAAACAAAGGGCAGCTGCTTGTCCGGATCCCCGGAGACCACAGGATGTTCAGGCAGGAGACACTTGACAAGGTCGTTGTTTACGGAAGAAAGACACTTGAGACTTTCCCCATGGCACAGCCTCTGGACCGAAGGATAAACATTGTGCTTTCCGGGAACCGCGACTACAAGGTCAAAAACGCTGTAGTCGTGCACAGCATAGAGGAACTGCTTGGCGAACTGCGTGCCTATCCTTCCGAAGATATCTATATCATAGGCGGAGAGAGCATCTACAGACAGATGCTTCCCTACTGCGACACGGCTCATATCACAAAGATAGACTATGCCTATGAGGCGGATGCCTATTTCCCCAACCTGGACGAGGATCCGGACTGGGAGGTGACGGCAGACAGTGACGAGCAGACATATTTTGACATCGCTTACACTTT
>CAMKAA010000020.1 GCA_946410365.1 uncultured Lachnospiraceae bacterium
TTTATTATCTGTGACCGGCTGCCGCGTGTTCTAATCTTTTCCGATTCATTCTTGCACTTAGACACCGGCAATACCCGCAGGCACCCCTCCCGGGACCGGCTCGCAGCTCTATTAATGATTGTAATTACGCAAAGCGCTGATGTAAACAGATTTCTTTTCCGTTGCAGTTCGTTTTGCGGCGGTTTATACTGTGAACATAGCGCTCGGAAAATGCGGTACCGGAAAGGGATCCGCATCTTTGCCGCGCCATGGAGGATTAGAAGGACACACTGAAGGTTGGATAAGGAAGGAATGCAGAGAGAAAAGGGCAGAAGACATATTATTGTCATCGGAGCCGGCGCGGCAGGTCTTATGGCTGCCTGTTCAGCGGCAGATCAGGGCGCGGCGGTCACTATTTTGGAAAAGACGGAGAAAGCGGGCAAGAAGATCTACATCACGGGAAAAGGGAGATGCAATCTCACCAATGCCTGCGATATGCAGGAATTCTGGACGCATATTGTTTCAAATCCGAAATTTCTGTACAGCGCGGTATACGGTTTTGACTCGCAGCAGATGATGGGATTTATTGAGGATAACGGATGTCCTGTCAAGACAGAGAGGGGGGACAGGGTCTTTCCGGTCTCGGACCACGCCTCCGATGTAACGAAAGCACTGCTGGCTCATCTGAGAGGCCGCAATGTACAGATCCGTTATCATTGTCCTGTAAAACGCATTCTGACTTCAGAAAAAGACGGTGTAGCAAGAGTTGTCGGAATTGAAACGCGCTCGGGAGAACAGATCGATGCGGACGCTGTGATACTGGCCACCGGCGGGCGGTCATATCCCTCCACCGGATCCGAGGGAGACGGATATAAAATGGCGGCGGAGCTTGGGATCAGCGTCAAAACGCCAGCTCCTTCTCTGGTACCGATCGAGGTTGAAGAAGCCTGGTGCACGCGCCTGCAGGGCCTGGCCTTAAAGAACGTAGAGCTGACTCTGCTAAGACCGCAGGAAGGTGAAAAGCGCAAAAATAAAAAGCCGCTTTATAAAGGATTCGGGGAGATGCTGTTTACGCATTTCGGCATAAGCGGTCCTTTGGTACTTACGGCATCATGCTATATGGATTTTGAAAGCCATCCGGAAGGCTATTCCCTTCGGCTCAATTTAAAGCCTGCGCTGACCAAAGAACAGCTCTGTGCCAGGATAAGAAGGGAAATAGAAGCGGCGCCGGGAAAGAAGATGGCGACTGTGATCAGGACACTGTTTCCCCAGCGCCTCGCGGAAGAAATAGCCGCAATGACCGGGATCGGAGAGAGGACGGCCTCCTCGATGAATGAGAAGGAGATCGAGAGGCTGGAGGAACTGATACACAGCATTCCGATCCATGCTGCAGGGACCAGAGGTTTTGCGGAGGCGATCGTGACCAGAGGAGGACTGGATGTAAAGGCATTTAATCCGTCGACAATGGAATGCAGATCCGTGAAGGGACTCTACGCAGCCGGAGAAGTCCTGGATGTAGATGCCCATACGGGCGGGTTTAATCTGCAGATCGCGTGGTCTACGGGACATCTTGCCGGGGAATGCGCGGCAGAAGATGAGTTATACTGATCCGGATAAATGAGACATATATTAGGGAGGAGATCATGATCAATATTGCTATCGACGGACCTGCGGGAGCGGGTAAAAGTACCATCGCCAAGAAAGTTGCGGCAGAGAAGAATTATATTTATGTAGACACCGGCGCAATGTACCGCGCAATGGCGCTTTACCTCTTCAGGCTTGGAGTTGATCCTGATGATTCGGCTGCGATCAGCAAGAATTGTGTGGGCGCGGACATCACGATTGAATACAGGGACGGCGTGCAGGTTGTCCTGCTGGACGGTGAAAACGTGAACAGCTTTCTGCGCACCCCCGAAGTAAGCGATATGGCCTCAAGAACAAGTGTGAACGGAGATGTCCGCACAAAGCTCATGGAGCTGCAGCAGGAGCTGGCCCGCAGACAGAACGTAGTGATGGACGGAAGGGATATCGGCACAGTCGTGCTTCCGAACGCCCAGGTCAAAATATACCTGACAGCAAGCGTCGCGGTGAGGGCGAAGAGAAGATTTCTCGAACTGATGGAGAAGATCGGAACCGCAAATCTCGAAGAGATCGAGGAGCAGATCCGCGAACGCGATCATCGGGATATGACCCGTCCTATCGCGCCGCTCAAACAGGCTGATGATGCTGTTCTTGTGGACACATCTGATATGACCATCGATGAAGTGGTAGATAAGATCCTGTCGATCATCGATGAGAAGATCGGCGGCTGATCCTGCATAGGGAGCTGCCGGCAAAACTGATCAATAGAATGAGGAAATAATCAATATGGCAGAGATCATTACTGCAAAGAGCGCCGGATTCTGTTTCGGAGTTCAGCGCGCAGTGGAAACTGTATATGAAGAAGTAAAAAAGGGCGGCCCTATTTATACTTACGGACCTATCATTCACAACGAGGAGGTAGTAGCCGACCTTGAGAAAAAGGGTGTTCATGTGATCGCGTCGGATGAAGAACTCGCGGATATTCACGGCGGGACGATCATCACGCGCTCCCACGGTATTTCCAGGGAGGAGGACGAGAAACTGCGCGCCACCGGCGCCAAGTGCGTGGATGCGACATGTCCCTTTGTGAAGAGGATCCACAGGATCGTCGAGGAGAACAGCGCTGAGGGCTATGAGATCGTGATCATAGGAAACCCTGTTCATCCGGAAGTGCGCGGGATCATGGGCTGGTCCAGCGTGCCCGTCACGGTGATCGAAAACACGGAGCAGGCGAGAACTTTTATTGAACAGAAGGCTTCCGGACAGACATCGGGAGATGATCAGAGAAATATCTGCGTCGTTTCGCAGACCACCTTCAACGCAAACAAATTTGAAGAAATCATTGCTATTTTAACTGAAAAAGGATACAATGTACGATGTATGAATACCATCTGCAATGCTACACATGAGCGTCAGACGGAAGCGAAGGCAATTGCATCGAAGGCGGACATCATGATCGTCATCGGAGGCAGGAGCAGTTCGAATTCAGCGAAGCTTTATGAGATTTGCAAACGGGAGTGTGCAAACACGTATTTCATACAAACGTGGCGTGACCTTAATCTTTCTCCTGCCGGAAATGAACAGATCATAGGAATCACCGCAGGGGCGTCGACCCCAAAGAATATCATAGAGGAGGTTCAAAATTATGTCAGAGCAGACTTTTGAACAAATGCTTAACGAGTCTTTTAAGACAATTCATACGGGGGAGGCAGTTGAAGGTTCAGTCATCGACGTAAAGCCGGGCGAAGCCATTTTAAACATCGGCTACAAGTCCGACGGCGTTCTTACACGTAACGAGTACACGAATGATTCATCTGTGGATCTCACAGAAGTGCTTCATGTTGGCGACAAGCTTGAAGTCAAGGTTATCAAGGTCAACGATGGTGACGGCCAGGTCCTTCTTTCCTACAAGAGACTGGCAGCTGACCGCGGCAACAAGCGCATCGAAGAAGCTTACAACAACAAGGAAGTTCTCACAGCTAAGGTGACACAGGTCCTTTCCGGCGGACTCAGTGTAGTAGTTGATGAAGTAAGAGTATTCATCCCTGCAAGCCTGGTATCCGATACCTATGAGAAGGATCTGAACAAGTATCTCGGACAGGAGATCGAGTTCATGATCACCGAGTACAACCCGAACAGACGCAGATACATCGGCAACCGCAAGGTTCTGCTTGTGGCTAAGCGCAAAGAGATGCAGGAGAAGCTTTTCTCCACCATCCAGCCCGGCGATGTAGTCGAGGGAACTGTTAAGAATATTACCGATTTCGGCGCATTCGTGGATCTTGGCGGAGCAGATGGCCTGCTTCACATTTCCGAGATGAGCTGGGGCCGTGTCGAGAATCCCAAGAAGGTCTTCAAGGTCGGTCAGAATCTTCGTGTCCTGGTTAAGGATATCCAGGGTACCAAGATCGCTCTGTCCCTGAAGTTCCCTGAGGAGAATCCCTGGGCAGGCGCTGCTGAGAAGTATGCAGTCGGAACAAAGGTTACAGGCACTGTTGCAAGAATGACTGATTTCGGCGCATTCGTAGAGCTTGAGCCCGGTATCGATGCACTGCTTCATGTCTCCCAGATCGCCAGAGAGCACATTGAGAAACCCTCCGATGTACTCAAGATCGGCCAGGAAGTCACAGCTAAGATCGTTGACTTCAACGAAGCCAACAACAAGATCAGCCTCAGCGTCAAGCAGCTTCTGATCGAGGAAGAGAGAGCGAAACGCGCAGCTGAGCGCGCACGCGAAGATGCTGACGTCGCGTCCGTCGATGTTGATGCTTATATCGCATCCCATGCAGGAGATGAGGAGTGATCACACAGACGTGTGAACACGGATCTTTCTGATCGAAGGAACAGATAATAAGAACTGCAGTGAAATGAGAGATCATTTCACTGCAGTTTTTTTGATCTTTATAAAAGACTTCAGCCGCCTTTGGATATAAACGGTCATTTGCCATTCTTTATATGAGCAAATACATAAGCCGCATAGCCGCAGAGGAAGCTGCGGTCTTTCTTGCAGTCATCTGAGAATTCGAAGAACAGTTCCGGGTCCTCATAAGCTCTCTTGAAGAAAGGAGTGCGGTAAAGATCCCACTGGGGCAGGAAAGAGGAAGCTTTCCTCGTATAGCAGGTTTCAGGACGAGCCTGGATCCTGCGGCTTTTTTCTACATAAGATGCGAGATACTTGTGCACTGCCATGTCTTCTTCGGGAAGAAAATAGTAGTCCTTGTAGTTGGCGTAGAAGTACTTCATGACTTCGGTATAGAGCGGAACTTTGAGGACTCCCTCATCTCCCTCTATTTTGACATAGCAGTGATCTGCGGATGCATATACAGGTGCGGGAAGTGCTCTGCCCAGCCTGAAGAAAATGAACAGTTCCTCTCTGCGGGTGCCGTCATGGTCTGTGTAATAATTGGCCTGCGCCTTCCTGACACGGAACTCGCTGCTGTCAAGATCTCTGTAGATCATGAGGGGAAGAAGAGATAAAAGGCCTGTGACATCGGCTTCATTGTGTCCAAGGAGCATTGTGAGAAGTTCTGATTCGGGATCAACGATAAAGCGCCTGTATATTTTGACAAGATCCGCGCCGCTCTTGTCCTCGATGCGGCCTGTGCCAAGCAGGGCTTCCATTGTCTGCTGCCGGTAATCCGGAAGACCAAGGACACGCTTGTAAGGGAGGATCACTTTGTAAAGATCCAAAGTCTGAGCCTCACCGGTGGTGTCAGTAAGGGAATGGAGTTCTATTCTCTTCCTCAGAAAGGGAATGTCGAACCGGTCACCGTTGTAATGGACAAGGATCCGGTAACCTGAAGCAAACAGGAGAAAAGAGGAGAGAACTTCCTTCTCCTCATTGCCGGTGTTGTCCATCCACTGGATCAGATTCCAGCCGTCTGTCTGGTGATATATGCAGCCGATCAGGTAGACCGCGTTGTGCTCCGCGCTCAGACCGGTGGTCTCTATGTCCAGCAGAAGGAAATCGGATAACGGCGCTATGCCCTGCAGAAGTTCATCCTGCGCGCTGAAGTCAATAGATTTACTGATGATACGCATACTGGCCTCTTGTCAAAAAAGTGACGGAAAAAAGGTAATGAAATCGGAAAATACATATCTATACTATCATTTCAGTTTCCATTTTGCTATTACCAAACGTTTGTGATACACTAACTCCCATAGATCATTGCAGAAAGGAGCAATCTGATGGATATCTTATACAGAAGCACCCGATCAGACAGTACGCCGATCACCGCCTCCCAGGCGATCCTGAGGGGATTCCCCGAGGATGGAGGTCTCTACGTTCCTACTTTTGTCCCTGCCCTTGAGACAGGACTTGCGGACCTCGCGAAAATGGACTACCGCGGTGTGGCTTATGAAGTCATGCGCCTTCTTCTTTCGGATTATACGGAGGAGGAACTGAAGCACTGTATCGACAGCGCTTATGACAAAAAGTTTGATACGGACGAGATAGCGCCTCTCAGAAAATCCGGTGACGCATGGTACCTGGAACTGTTTCACGGCCCTACGATCGCTTTTAAGGATATGGCTCTTTCCATTCTTCCTTATCTTATGACAACGGCGGCGAAGAAGAATGGTTCCGGCAGGGAGATCGTGATCCTGACTGCCACAAGCGGAGATACCGGTAAGGCTGCTCTTGCAGGATTTGCAGGCGTTAAAGGGACTAAGATCATGGTCTTTTATCCCAAGCACGGAGTTTCATCCATTCAGGAAAGGCAGATGGTGACTACCGTCGGCGCTAACACGAGAGTCATCGGTATCAACGGAAATTTCGACGATGCCCAGACCAGCGTCAAGAATCTTTTCACGGATAAGGCTCTGGTGGAGGAAATGGCACAGCACGGGATGCAGTTCTCCTCTGCCAATTCCATCAATATCGGACGTCTTACACCTCAGATCGTTTATTATGTATACGCTTACACAAGACTCCTCGCTGACGGTGTAATAGGGGTGGGAGATCCGGTGAACTTTGTGGTTCCTACCGGTAACTTCGGCAATATTCTGGCTGCATACTACGCTAAAAGGATGGGACTCCCTGTAGGGAAACTGATCTGCGCTTCGAACTCCAACAAAGTGCTGTTTGATTTCTTTACGACGGGTGAATACGACAGAAACCGCAAATTCGTGCTTACAAGCTCTCCTTCGATGGATATACTGATCTCCAGCAATCTCGAGAGACTGATCTATCACATCAGCGGCGATGATGCCGGAAAATGCGCTGCATTCATGAAGGAACTGAAGGAAACAGGCAGATACTGCATTACTCCCGAAATGAAAGCGCAGCTCAGCGATTTCGTTAGCGGCTATGCGGACGAGGAGCAGACAGCGGAAGAGATCCGCACAGTTTATGAAAACGACGGTTATGTGATCGATCCCCATACTGCTGTGGCCAGCAGTGTCTACAGAAGATATCGGGCTGCTGCCTCAGATTTAACCCCTGCAGTGATCGATTCCACAGCGAGCCCCTTCAAATTTGAGGGCTCTGTAATGGCTGCGCTGGGAAAAGATACTTCTCTTCCTGATCTGGAACTTGCTGACAAACTCAGCGAGGCTGCAGGCGTGCCCGTTCCCAAGGCGGTCAGCGACCTTAAAGACGCGCCTGTTCTTCATGATATTGTTTGCGACAGAACACAGATGAAGGATGAAGTAAGAAAGTTTCTTAACCTTTAAATAATGGTATGAAATAAAGATTACGGAGGCAAAATGAGCGCAATTCATGCAGACAGAATAGAGAAACTCCGGGCGGCGATGGAGAAAAACGGGATCGACGCCTATATGATCCCTACGGCTGATTATCATAATTCCGAATATGCCGCGGACTATTTCCATGCAAGGGAGTATTTCAGCGGATTTACGGGATCCGCAGGTACTCTGGTGGTCCGGAGAGAGGAAGCCTGTCTGTGGACAGACGGAAGATATTTTATTCAGGCCGCAGGCGAACTGGAAGGTTCCGGCATCACACTGATGAAGATGGGAGAGCCGGGGGTCCCTTCGCTTGAGGAGTACCTGGATCAGAAGATGGAAGAGGGAAGCGTTCTCGGTTTTGACGGAAGGTGCGTTCCGTGCCAGGAAGGAAAAGCGCTCGAAAAAATGATGAGGCGCAGAAAAGGGAGCCTTGACACATCTCTTGATCTCGCGGACGGTATTTGGACTGACCGGCCGTCTCTTCCCTGCCATCCTGCGATGATCCTCGAAGACGACTATACGGGAGAGGATATTGAATCCAAACTCAGCCGCCTGAGGGAAGTGATGCGCGCAGAAGGGGCCGGGACCTATATTGACAGTAAACTCGACAACATCATGTGGCTGCTCAATATCAGGGGAGAAGATGTGATCTGCAACCCTGTTGCCCTCACCCATGTACTTGTGGATCACAGAAATGTATATCTGTTTATCCAGGACGCCGAGGTTACGGGTGAACTGCGCTCCTACGCGGCTCTTCACAGGATCTCGATCCTTCCCTATGAGGACTTTGAGGATTTCCTTGCGATCTATGATCACAGAGAAGATATGCTGTGTGATCAGAGCTGCATCAGTTACAGGATATTCCTTGCGGCTGAAGGAGGACTGGGCAAAAAATCGGGAGGCTATGAGCTAATCACGAAAAAGAGTCCCGTCGGTCATTTTAAGAGCGTAAAGAATGATGTGGAAATTGCCAATATCCGCGGATGCTACAAGCGGGACAGCGCGGTGATGTGCCGGTTTATCAAGTGGCTGAAAGAGCGCGTCGCAGATCAGGACAAAGAACCTCTTAAGGAGTCTGAAGCAGCTGCCCGGCTGGACCATATGAGGTCTGAGATCTCTGATTTTATGGATCTGTCATTTTCGACGATCTCCGCATATGGGCCCAACGCAGCTATGATGCACTATGAAGCGGTCCCCGGCGTGTCGGATGCCGAACTGAGGCCCGAGGGAATGTATCTGGTGGACTCCGGCGGCCAGTATCTCACAGGAACGACAGACGTAACGAGAACGATAGCGCTCGGCCCTGTCACTGAGGAGATGAAGAAGCATTATACGCTGACAGCTGTCTCGAATCTCCAGCTGATGGGGGCTGTTTTTATGGACGGCTGCACAGGTGCCAATCTGGATATTCTGGCGAGAGAGCCGATGTGGAGAGAGGGACTCGATTACAAGTGCGGGACGGGCCACGGAATCGGGTATTATCTTGGCGTCCACGAGTCGCCGCCTTCCATCCGGTGGAAAGTCTTTCCCGGCAGAGCTGATGAACCGTTCGAACCCGGCATGATCGTATCAGATGAACCGGGCGTATATCTGGAAGGAAAGTACGGGATCCGAATCGAGACGATTCTGGAAGTGACAGACCATGTCGAGAATGAGAACGGAAGATTTCTCTCTTTTGAACCGCTCACACTGGTCCCTTTTGACAGAAATCTGATCGATCCCGATTATCTGACTCCTTATACAAGAAAGCTTCTCAATGACTATCACGAGAGAGTGTGTACTGAGATCATGCCGTTTCTGAGTACAGCGGAGCAGGAGTGGCTCATCTCGCAGACAGAGCCAATCTGATGCAGATTGTATAAGAACCGGGAATGTGTTATAATGTAATTGCCTGAAAGGCCAACATTTCCGTTATTTTGAACCTACAATTACTTTAAACGGGAATCTTATAT
>CAMKAA010000021.1 GCA_946410365.1 uncultured Lachnospiraceae bacterium
GCATTTTTACTTGCGATGTGTTTGAGTATAGCCACGATATTCACCTGCCATTTCTATCACGTCTTTCCGCATCCGCATGATCTCATTGATGCAGCGGGTCAGTTCATCTGTCATTGCCTTCGATTTCAGACCGCCCATATGAAAGTACCTGGTCAGCTGGTTCAGGTTGTTTCCGATCGCGGAAAACTCCTGAGTCAGTTTCTCAAGCTTCGGGAAATTCGCCACGATATGATTATGGATCTCCACTTTCCCGTAAACGGCCTGACGTCGGATGTATTCAGAGATACTCATCCCGGCTGAGCTTGCTGCACTCTGGATCAGATCGTATTGGGCGGCATCAAGGCGGACTCTGATATTATGGGTTTTCCTTTGCTGTTCTTCTTTTTTATTGGGCATTGCTGTTCCCTCCTGTTGCATTGTGAAAGCTGCTTTATTCCATGCATAGCATGGCCGATGAGTTGCGACGGAGGAGAAAATCAGCGCTGCGACACTTTCCCAAGTGGAGCCAAAAAACATTTTCCGAAACGGGCCTTTGTGGTCAACGTGTACGGAAAACGATGTCAGAGGGTATGGGGAGCGTTATCCCCATCAAGGTTGCCGAAGGACGCAGTTTCAGCGAAAAGCTGAAAATGTGGGACACAGGCGAATCTTGCCCTAAGAAAGTTATGGCACCTCAGATTCGTAAAAACAGCGAAACCTCTCCTCCCATAAATCCCAGAGAAAATGCTTCCAAGGCAACACGGGAAATGTGCAAGATGAAGAATCTTCCATCCTTTTTTGATCCGGACGGTTCCCTTCCGCCTGATTTTTCTGGGGTTAGTGGAAGGAGGTACATCTTTTATGGATGAGAAAAGATCATATACGGTGAAAGAATTACAGGAGATTCTCCAGGTCAGCAGGCCGGCGGTTTATGAACTTCTGAAGCAGAAACAATTCGAGTGGGTTGTCGTCGGAGGAAAATACCGCATATCAAAAAGGAGCTTTGACAGGTGGTTTGATGGGGACGATGCAGAGTAAAAATGGTGGTCAAGTTGACCACGATTGACATCCTAAAAGTTTTTCAATGATGGCAGTAAAATAAATCTGTAAGGATCGGACGTATATCAAATCACTGTCCGTATGAAAACAGCACCCTACAGAAAAGTGACCAAGGAGAGCTGATTCACAATGACTGGAAAAGAAAACGGCGCCGTTTTTCAAAAGAAAGCAATTCCAGAAAATTCTTCCGAACCGGATCGGATCTGGATGTCCGTAAAGGAGATGGGTGATCTTCTGGGAATTCGCAAAACCGACCGATACTGGCTGGTTCACAAGAATGTATTCGAGACCAGAACGATCCGCGGAAAAATGTGGGTGAATATCGAGAGCTTTGAGAAGTGGTATGCCAACCAGGTCAAATACCGGAAAGTCACCGGAGAAGAACCCGGCCTTGAACTTAAGGAATGGTCATTGTCGCCGAGGGATATTGCACAGCTTCTGGAAATCCCGGAGTACCGCGCTTATGAACTGATTAAGGAAAAGGCCTGGGAAACAGTGACCGTGGATTTCTGGACACGGGTCCGCAGGGATTCTTTTGAGAAATGGTATCAGAGCCAGAAACATTACAGGACAGCTGAAGATCGGGAAAACGATCAGGCACTGGAAGATGCTTCTCTCACCTTTCCGCAGGCGGCAGCAATACTCGGTCTGCCCAGACAGCAGCTTTATTTGATTCTGAAGGATAAACGGTATTCTCACTTTTTTGAATTTGTCGAGGTTGCCGGTAGACGAAGGGTTACAAAAGCAAGCTTCGGGAGATTCCTGAACGGACAGGACAGATACCATGTTGCGGAAAAGAAAGATACGGAAACAACAGAAAAACCAGCGGTGCTGCCTGAAAGTGCTGCAGCTGAGGCGGATGAATTCAAGACAAAGGAAGAATGGCTTTCGGCAAAAGATGCTCCGATGGCATTTATGACGATTGAAGAAGCAGCGCTGCAGTCCGGGATCTCCCCTCAGGCCATTTCCCGATATGCCATGCGGGGACATTTCGGAGAATGCCGCAAAATCGGTGGAAAGGTCCGGATCCCGGGAGAGCACTTTCAGGAGTGGATGAAAAAACGACAGGAAGGTGAGATGGCTCATGGCTTCGATTAAGGAACGGAACGGCAAGTACTGTGTGATCTACATATACACAGACGAGAACGGCAACAAAAAGCAGAAATGGGAAACCTACAAAACAAAGGCTGAGGCAAAACAGCGGAAAAAGGAAATTGAGTATAAGGAAGGCCTGGGCCAGTTTATCATTCCGCAGTGTAAGTACCTGAGAGAACTGCTGGATGAATATGTCAGCCTGTACGGCAGAGACAAATGGTCCCTGTCCACATACGACCGGAACACAGGCCTGATCAATAACTATATCCGTCCCATGATCGGGGATACGAAAATAACAGATATCACGACACGCTATCTGGAGAAATACTATCAGCAGCTGCTGAAGACGCCTGCAGTTCCGACCGTTGCACCGAAGAAAAATAAAAGTGCGCTTGTGGGAACCAGTACGATCCGCGACGTTCATAAAATCCTGCGGAGCTGTTTTGAGCAGGCAGTGAAATGGGAGCTGATGGAAAAGAATCCTGCAATCTATGCGACAGTGCCCAAGTACAAACCGAACAAGCGGGAAATCTGGACAGCAGAGACTTTAATGTATGCGACGGAAGTCTGCGAGGATGAAATCCTGAAGCTTGCCATGAATCTCTCCTTCTCCGCCTCACTCCGGATCGGGGAACTGTGCGGGCTTACCTGGGACTGTGTGGACATTTCACAGGAAGCTGTGGAAGGCGGCACCTGCTCCATCTATATCAATAAGGAATATCAGCGGGTATCAAAAGAAGCCATCAGCAGTCTGGATGGAAAAGATATCCTCGTTGTATTTCCTTCAGAGGGAAAACTCTGCACAACGGTCCGTGTGCTGAAAACCCCGAAGACAGAAAGCAGTATCCGGAAGATTTTCATTCCGAAGAGCGTTGCCGAAATGCTGGAAAAGCTGAAAGCCAGCCAGGAGGAGATGAAAAGCATTCTGGGAAAAGACTATCAGAAATATGATCTGGTCATCGCGACAGACTACGGGATGCCGATCGGCGAGGCTGCGATCCGCAAGCGTTTCAAGAAACTGATCAAGGATCATGATTTGCCGGATGTCGTATTTCACAGTCTGCGTCATACCAGCGTTACCTATAAATTAAAGCTGAACGGCGGTGACATCAAAGCGGTACAGGGAGATTCCGGCCATGCACAGGTGAATATGGTGACGGACGTTTACAGCCATATCCTGGATGAGGACCGGAAAAGAAATGCAGAGCTGTTCGAGGAAGCATTCTATGGGAAGAAGAATCTAAACCCGCAGATGATAGATGCTAGATCTGAGAAAATGATTACGGTTCCGGATGGAGTGGATGCGGAAACGCTGATGAAGGTGTTGGCAAATCCAGAGATGGTGGCGCTGCTATCCTCTTTGGCGAAGACAATGGGGAAAGAATAAGCAGCTTACTCTAGCATGTAATGCCACAATGCGTTCTGTGAAGAATCTTCATATGCCCGTTTGTAAAACAGGATCTCCTGTTTCATCTTATTCATTCCTGCGGCGGCAGAAGCAACAGAAGTGATGTCCGTGCCGTAGGCGTCCGTACAGAACATCCATGCCGCAAGGTCGTATTTATCTTTGAAATGATAACAGAAGGTCGGGCGCTCGATTTCCGCCGCCTTGTAGATCTCTGTAACGCGGATCTTGTCAATGGATTTGTGCTTCATGATCTCCCGCATTTTATTTGCGATCCACATCTTTCTTACCTTCCAGTGAGGTTTGACACCCACAATCGCCAGTAGCTTCTTCATCGTGTTGCTTTTCATCTGTTGCGTACGGTAGAAAGTTCAGGCTGCTGTATGCAACTATCTCTTGGTATGAACTCTACCGATATCTTCTCTGTAACCGAACAATCGTTGTCTTTTTTCATACAAGTAAGATATTCGACAGCCTTTCTCGCCCTATATGAGACATCCTGACGCACAGACGCCAGTGTTGGTCTTACATTTACACACTCCGTAATGTCATCAAATCCTATTATCCAAATATCATCCGGCACTTTATATCCATTATCCATCAGAAAATACAGAAGTTCGATGGCATAATAATCAGATGCTGCAAATACTGCGCCATATCCTGCAAATTCTTTTACCCTACAGGTATAATAGATTATTCGCTCTTCCTTATACATGGGGATTTCCCAAAAATCCGCCTTCCTTCCAAGTCCGTCACACAGTCCTTTATATCTGTCAAGATCGGGACTTAACCTGTTATCAGCCATAAAGAGGACATTCAGACAATTATGCCCTCTGAGATACTTACCGACCTGTTTTCCACCATCGTGATCATCCAACATCAGGTTACATATATTCCTGTCATTTTCAAAAAAACCGTCATACACAACAAAGGGAATGCGAATCCGATCCCTGAGCAGTTGATACTCATCTGCACAAAACCCCAAAAGAATCATGCCATCCATGTTCCACATCGACGCAAAAGACACCGTAGCCATGATTTCCTTTACCTTTTTTAGCATCAGAAAATATCCCGCCTTTTCAATCTCGTCCGACAGCGAATTGATGGCAGAGCAGACAAACGGATCCTCAAGTACATGCCCCTCATATTTTGCGTGATCATTTACAACCACCCCGATGATATGCGAATCATTCTGGGCAAGAAGCGTGGCCGCCATGTTCGGAATATACCCCATCTCATTCAGTTTTTCTTGAACGCGGCGTACCGTATGATTCGAAATTTTTTTCGTTTTGCCATGTATTACATTGGACACCGTTGCAGTGCTTAACCCAAGAGCATCCGCCACATCCACTATTCTGACTTTATTTTCATCCCACATATTCTCACCTTCATTTAATGGTATTCATCCATTTTCTGCTTCTGAACATGAATATTGAAATTATGAACCTTACCACTTCTTCCTGCGACAGCATAAAATATACCCACACAATGGGAAACTTGAATACTAATCCTGTCACAAGAGCAATCGGCACTCCAATCAGCCATGTACCAAGCATATCTATCATCATGATATATTTTGTTCTGCCACCGCTGCGTATGATACCTCCTCCAAGTATCATGTTCAAAACCTTGATTGGCATAAGTACCGCAAAAGCTGTCAAAAGTGCCAATCCAATCGCTCTTACATCATCCGACACGTTAAACAAATGCACATACGGTGTTTTTAAAGCCATTATTGTTACGGAAAACAGGATGCTGCCAATAAACCCATAAACACACAGTTTTTTTGATTCCTGATAAGCTTGATCATACTGCCCCTCACCAAGACGTTTTCCTACCAATATTCCTGCCGCCTGAGCAATTCCGCTGAGCGCTCCGATGGTAAGCCCCTGAAGGGAGCCTGTAAGTGACATTCCGGCAAGTTCATCCGTGCTCATATGCCCATATACAAATGTATTGATACTCTGACCTACAGACCATAAAAATTCATTTATCACAATCGGTATCAGCATGGACAGATACTGCCAATAGTTTTCCTTTCCAAGGGAAACGGAATAACGGATCCTGCCATATAGCCGAAAAAACATCACGATGATCAGTACAGCACCTGCCACTTGCGAGATTACACTGGCATAGGCGGCGCCTTTTACGCCAAGCATCGGCATGCCATAATTTCCGAATATCAGGCAATAGTTGAGACCTGTATTAAGTGTCGCAGAAACAAAACCCACATACAACGGCCAAGACGATTTTCCTCTACATCTTATGGCAGCACCGAAAATATTTGTTATGCCAAGTGGGATGAATGTCCAGCCTATGATTCCAAGATACACACTTCCTTCGCTAATGACTCTTGCATCATTGGTAAACAGCCTGATAAACTGCAAAGGAAACATCCTTGAGATAAAAAAGAACGCGATTCCTGTCAGCATCATTACAAGAAAATTTACACAGATACTTTTTTCCTCTGACTCCCTGTCCTTCTTCCCAATATACTGGGATATCATGATACCCGCTATCGTGCATACTGCTCCGACAACAACAGAGTAGATAAATCCTGGCTTCCCCGCAATCTCTACTGCAGCTATACTTTTTTCCCCAAGTTGTCCCACCATAATCTGATCGATCATGGAAAAAGATGACTGGAGCATTGACTGAAGTGCGACCGGTATCGCTATGTTTATTACCTGTTTTTCAAAAGTCTCTTTCATAACAAACTCCCTTATTATTTGATGAAATAATAAAGGAAATATCCCTGATTTACAATGGGTTAATCGCATAACCCTCATCGCATCATTCAGTTAAATCACTGCCAACTCACAAAGCCTTAACTACGGTAATTCTACGACCTCTTGTTATCAATCTTAACTTCCAGTGAGAGTTAACACTTAATTGAAAAACTTTGAGAAACAGCCTGAAAAATCAACGTTTCTATCAGAACTGATTTATGTAGGTGTTTTTGAAGATATATCCTTGAAATTTTTCAAGCTCCTGTCTTGACAGTCTTTGACTCACCAGGTAAAATAGATTTAGAATAATTCTAATCTGGAGAAAGCAATGACAAAGTACGCACAACAGATACTCGATATCATAAATACATCTTCGGATCATTTGACTGCTGAGCAGATCTATCTACGCCTTAAAGCCTCGAACTCTAAAATTGTTCTTGCCACAGTATATAATAACCTCAATCTATTATACGAACAGGATCAGATCAGAAAGGTTTCCGTGGAAGGCTACCCTGACCGTTATGATAAAATCGTGAAGCACGATCATTTGGTATGTAAAAAATGCGGTGCGCTCTCTGATATCTGCCTCTCCGATCTCACCGCCCAGCTGCAAGAGCAGATCTCAGAGGAGATAATCTCCTACGATTTGAAAGTTAATTATATCTGCCCTTTCTGCCGAAGCAAGGCAGAGAAAGAATAAGAAAGGACAAACCATGGCCATTTATCGATGCACGATCTGCGGTACGATCTTTGACGAAGATAAGGAAGGACGAAAGCTGGCAGAGTTGACGGAATGCCCCGTATGCAAACAGCCGATATCCAGATTTGAGAGGATCGACAGCGACGAAGAACCGGAGGCGGTGATAAATCCGAAAGTGTCACTGGCCTATGATCCTCAGTATGAACGCCGGGATAAGGACAGCCGCTACATGAAGGAGATCCATGAAATGGCGGTATCCGGTAAGAGTCTCGACAGTTCAATGGGAACCCGTATGCACCTGCCAAGCTGGGACGATATTCTTTTGCTGGGGGCTCAGTTGAATCCCCCGCCGCTGTTGGACCACGACCCGGTGGAAACCCGGACTGTCATCGGCAAACATGCAAGGAAGCCGATGGTTCTGGAAAGTCCGATTTACATCTCCCATATGTCTTTCGGTGCTCTTTCACGGGAGGCAAAGATTGCTCTATCGAGAGGCAGCGCCATGGCGAAAACAGCCATGTGCAGCGGCGAGGGCGGCATTCTGCCCGAGGAGAAAGCCGCAGCTTATAAATACATCTTTGAATATATCCCGAACAAGTACAGTGTCACGGACGATAATCTGCGCAGTGCAGACGCCATTGAGATCAAGATCGGACAGGGCACAAAGCCAGGTATGGGTGGTCACCTGCCCGGAGAAAAAGTGACGGCAGAGATTGCTGCGCTGCGGGGTAAAAAGCCAGGAGAGGATATCCAGAGCCCCAGTCGCTTCTCGGAAATCTGTTCGAAAGAGGACTTGAAGACTATGGTCACGATGCTCCGTGAGCGCTCGAATGGCCGTCCGATTGGCATCAAGATCGCTGCCGGACATATCGAGTGGGATCTGGAGCACTGTATCTATGCGGATCCCGACTTTATCACCATCGATGGCCGCGGAGGTGCTACAGGCTCCAGCCCGCTCCTGCTCCGGGAGTCCACTTCCGTTCCGACGATTTATGCTTTGAGTCGTGCCCGAAAGTATCTTGACGCTGTGCAGTCCGATATTTCTCTGGTCATCACCGGCGGGCTGCGCGTATCGTCTGACTTTGCCAAGGCATTGGCAATGGGTGCAGACGCTGTAGCCATTGCCAGTGCAGCCTTGATTGCCGCTGCATGCCAGCAGTATCGGATTTGCGGCACAGGCAACTGTCCGATGGGGATTGCGACACAAAAGCCTGAGCTTCGCGCCCGGTTGGATGTGGATAAGGCAGCGTTGCGAGTAGCAAACTACCTGAATGTCTCCCTGAAGGAATTAAAGACCTTTGCCCGGATTACCGGGCACACCTCTGTCCATGATTTGAGCGTAACGGATCTCGTGACGCTGGATCGAGATATAGCAACGTACACAGATGTCCCATCTGCCGGCGCTTCCCCTGCCGTAATCGGGGAGAGAATCCAAAAGAAAACCAATAAAGGAGGAAAAAACATGAAATTCGTATGTAAAATCTGCGGCTATGTCTATGAGGGCGAGACCGCACCCGAACAGTGCCCTCAGTGCAAACAGCACGGTGTTATGGAGCCGGTTTCTGAAAACAAGAACCCCTACGCCGGAACCCAGACTGAAAAAAACCTGGAAGCAGCCTTTGCAGGTGAGTCTCAGGCCAGAAACAAATACACTTATTTTGCTTCCAAAGCAAAAAAAGAGGGCTTTGAGCAGATCGCGGCTCTCTTTCTGAAAACTGCCGACAATGAGAAGGAACACGCCAAGCTCTGGTTCAAGGAACTGGGGGGCATCGGCTCCACAGCCGAGAATCTGGCTGCCGCCGCTGACGGCGAGAACTATGAATGGACGGACATGTATGAGGGCTTTGCCAAGACCGCTGAAGAAGAAGGTTTCCCGGAGTTGGCTGAGAAATTCCGTGGCGTAGCAGCTATTGAGAAGCACCACGAGGAACGATACCGGGCTCTGTTGCACAACGTTGAGATACAGGAAGTCTTCAAAAAGAGTAGCGTTAAGGTTTGGGAATGCCGCAACTGTGGCCATATCGTGGTGGGAGAAGCCGCGCCGG